>CAZCPP010000353.1:0-4547 GCA_964500655.1 uncultured Anaerolineaceae bacterium
TGACCTGATTTTATCCGCTTATCCTTTACTCAACTGCGTAACATGAGTTATTAATCTCGACAATTACACTCTCCGCCTGTGGAATTGAACCAACTCCGGCACTTGACAGTCCGCTTCCAAACCCACCCACAACTGCTCCCGTTTCCACAGCTATATCAACGCCTGATCCCTGTTCACCCGATAATATTCAGGACGAGATCGAACAAGTACATAAGTTCATGCGTGAGTTCGATGATGCCTCGCTGCTGGCTTCCAACACTCCACTCGATCAACTCAACCCCTCTATTGCAGATTTACAGCGCATCCGCCGTGAAGCGGAAGACCAAGGTACGCCAGCTTGCCTTTCCACTTTAAAGCAATACCAACTGGCCCATATGAACACGGTCATCAACACTATGCTGGGCTTTTTAAGCAACGCCGATGCAGAAACGCTCAACCAAAGTATTGCATTGGCACGCCAACAGCACGATCAATATACACTCGAACTAGCCACCCTGCTGGGCCTGACTATTGTTGCAGCACCTACAGCAGCACCCGTTGGTGAAACAACACCACAGGCTGATGCTCCCCCAGTACCTGCCCCTCTGGTAATCACCAACCCCGGCCCAACGATGGTTTACATACGCGCTCAACCCGATTTGAATGCCGAGAATCTGGGTTTACTTGACATCGGCGGTAACGCAGTCGTGCTGGGGCGTACCGCTGATGCACTCTGGTACCAGATAGAAATCCCCGGACAACCTGATCAAACCGCTTGGGTTTATGTCTCCTTAGTGCAAATTTCAGACCCAAGTGTAGACCTTCCGGTGATAGATCCTACGCCCTAAAATAAATCTCCCGCGAATACAGGGAAGATTTATTATCACACCTATTACTCACATTTTATCGGAACTACCCACCGCTCCTCATCTCCTGTTTGACGGCATGATACAGATTCTCTGCTTTTAGCTCGCTCAATGTGAAACACAGCGCTTCCAGGTGATCGGCCAGTTTTTGCGCCAACCCCTGGTCAAAGGCGGCGTGTTCCATGTTAATCACGATGCTACGCGTTTTTTTGTTGGCAATCAAACCGGCAAATTTATAGGATTCCTCTTGCGGCGGCAAGGTGCCGATGGCCACATTTCCTGCGCCATCTGTCAGCACAATTAACAACGGCTCTACATCCGGATGAATATATTTCTCATGAGTTAACACGTCATGCGCCATCAGAAGTCCAGCTGAAAGTGGGGTTTTGCCCCCTACCGGGATATCTACGAGCGCTTTCCGAGCCAGCTGTACGCTGTTTGTCGGTGATAGCACAAGGGTTGCCCGATCCTTCTGGAACACGATCAATCCCACGCGATCGCGACGCTGGTAGGCATCCATCAGCAATGAGAGAATCGCGCCCTTGGTCGCATTCATACGTTCAGCCACCGCCATAGACCAGGAAGCATCCACTAAAAAGAGCACCAGGTTAGCAACCTTCTTGACCCGAATCTTTCGTTGGAAGTCGCTTCTTTCAATGGCAAATGCTAGGCGTTTACGTTTCTCAATACGGCGTTTCTGATATGGCGCAGCAGCACGAAAAGTAGCATCGAAAGCAATATCATCGATCTTCTCACCCGCTGGTCGTGAGCGAATATAACGCCCATGCTTACGCTCGGTTCTGGTCAATGAACGTCGGCCCGCATGGCGGCGTGCCAGTTTGTCAAGGGGTGTATTTAATTTGCGCGGTTCGAAGGTTTCACCGATTTTAACCTTTTGCCCACCTTCCCACCAGTTAGCACTGGCATTATCGAATACATCTTGCGACTGTGGTTCAGGTTGTCCTTGTGGTGAGCCTTCTTCGGCTTCATCCTCGAGTTTTAAGTTTTTTTTTTCTCGGCGTCGGATTCTTGCTGCTGTTGCTCGTCCTCTTCCTCTTCATTCGGCACCGCTTGGCCAGCCAACTGCTCAATACGCTCTTGTAATTGATCAGAGCTCATTTCAGCCTGCTGGAAGGGAGTTCGTTTGATACGGTGAGGCAGGGCTAATTCAGCAGCCAGCGCGATGTCGCGATCATTAATCGCTTTGCGGCCTTCAAAGGCAGCCTGCGCGCGAGCAGCCTTCAAGATGACCAGATCTGAGCGGTGGCCGTCAACATTTAGGGAAGCCGTCAAAGCAGCAATGGAAAGCAAATCCCGGCTGGAATGCGTCACCTTATTGACAATCGTACGCGCCTTGGCGATTTGTTTCGAAAGCTCCTGTTCTTTCGAGAGCCAGTCTGCGCGGAAAGCTTCTGAGTCCTTTTCAAAGGCCAGGTTTCGTTCCATAATCAGCACACGCTCCCGCGGGTCACGAATACCGGTAATATCCACCGATAGCGCGAAGCGATCCAACAATTGCGGGCGCAGGTCGCCCTCTTCGGGATTCATCGTACCTACCAGGATGAAACGAGCCGGGTGGGCGAAGGAGATACCTTCGCGTTCCACAGAGTTTTCTCCCATCGCAGCGGAATCGAGTAGCACATCCACCACATGGTCGTCAAGCAAATTGACTTCGTCAATATACAACAGTCCGCGATTGGCTGAAGCCAACACACCCGCTTCAAAATGACGTTCACCTTTCTGGATTGCTTGCTCGATGTCCAAGGTGCCAACCACCCGGTCTTCGGTGGCGGATACAGGCAGGTTGATAAAGGGTGTCGTCCGAACAGTCACAGGCAATTTGTTTCCGTTTGATTCGGCGCGTTCGTTACATTCTGTACACCAGGTGTGGGGTTTATCCGGGTCACAACCAAATCTGCATTCCTTTACAACCTTTACATCCGGCAACAAGGCCGCCAGCGCACGCGCCATAGTAGATTTGGCCGTGCCGCGTTCACCGCGAATCAGCACCCCGCCAATACGAGTATCAACAGCGTTCAAGATCAGGGCGCGACGCATGCGCTCCTGACCAACAATAGCAGTAAAAGGATAGATAGTTGGCATGAATGACTCCGGCGGACATTATAACGTGTTTTTGAATGGAATAAAAAATCCCCGACGCATCGTCCGGGGACCTAAACCTGCCTCCGCTATTCACGGCTACATAACAGATTGTGCATGCTGGTAAAGCTGCTCCTTAAGTTTCATAATATCCCTACCAACCTTGGAGCCAGAATCGCCTTTAATTTCTTTCGAAATTTTATCAATGGCATACATCACTGTCGTGTGATCTCGGCCACCCAATACTTCTCCAATTTGCGGTAAGGACACGTTGGCCTCTTCGCGCAACAGGTACATAGCAATCTGACGAGGGAGCGCAACGTTTCGCGAACGATCGCGGCTAAGCAGCTTCTCAGCTGATAGATTGAAGTAATGGGCAACCAAGTCTACAATTTTTTGCGGTTCTAGGTCACCACGCTGGGGTAACAGATCCGAGAGGGCGACGTCGACCAAGTTTGGGGTCAGGGGTGAGCCGCTCAAGTCCGCAAAAGCCAGGATGCGGTTGAGGGCACCTTCCAACTCACGTATGTTGGACTGTACCCGCCGTGCGATCGTATCCAGGATTTCGTCTGGGATGTAGCGGCCCGTGCGCTCGGCCTTGTAGCGCAAGATCGCCAGGCGGGTTTCCTGGTCTGGCGGCTGGATATCGGCAGTCAGGCCCCATTCAAAGCGCGAACGCAGCCGTTCTTCCAACGTGACCAGCGACTTGGGCGTCCGGTCAGACGAGACAATGATTTGTTTGTCCTGTCCGTGCAGAGTATTGAAGGTATGGAAAAATTCTTCCTGGGTGGATTCTTTACCGGCAATAAATTGAATATCGTCTACCAGCAAAACATCGATGGAGCGATACTTCTCTCGGAAGGCTTGAGTAGTATGCGTGCGGATGGCATTAATCATGTCGTTGGTGAACTCTTCTGATGAGACGTACAACACGTTTAAACCGCGCGCATGACAGGCATTTCCAATAGCGTGTAACAGGTGTGTTTTTCCCAATCCAACCCCCCCATATACAAAGAGAGGGTTATAGGCACGAGCAGGTTTCTCTGCCACTGCCAGACAGGCAGCATGCGCTAATCGGTTCCCGGAGCCAACAACAAAATTTTCAAACGTATAGCGGGGATTTAGAGTTACATTCCGTTGAAGAGATACAAGAGTATCCTCTTCGTGGTGCTCTACAGACGCAACAGATTGAGACATTTTCTCATCATTTTGCGATACAACAAAATTGACTGCAACATTCGAATCCATTATACCAATTAACAGGCGGCTGACTGTGCTAGCAAGACGACTCTCCAGCCAATCACGAGCATATGCATTGCGGACGCTGATGGTCAATAGACCTTTATCAAAATTGACCGGTTTTGTATCGCGCACCCAGGTATCAAATGATGCTCTTGGCATCTCCATCTGGAGTTGCCCTAGCACAGATTGCCAAGCCTGTTCTACATTCATATTTGCTCCCGTTTCAATGGGTTTAGGGTGTGTTGAACTAAACTGCTAGGAATCCAGCAGATTAGCGAGGTATTCATATTTTCGTTCGGTCTTTCAGGGATTTAGGACAGAGGCAGGACCCCATCCGTAATCTCAGCGTGCACTCATTCT
>CAZCPP010000354.1:0-4507 GCA_964500655.1 uncultured Anaerolineaceae bacterium
ACGGCCTGCCTGAAAGGCAGGGGTTTTAGACCCTATTTACAGACAATAAAAGGTTTGGCATTTGTGGAATTCCTTTATTTGTGTTTTGCAAAAGAAAGCTAGTTTGTTCGGAATTATGTATTTAATTATAGTGGAGAAAATGATTATACCTAATTTCAATGAGGCGTCAATAGTATTCCAGTCGTAGGGCAATCGTAGGTATGTAGTAGGAGACAAAAACAGTACTCCAGTATTATTTTAACCAGTACTATAAAGTATTGTTTACACAAGACACTTCGGAATTGTTTTAGAAGTTTCCAAAAAGACAACAAAACCTAACAGTTTGTTGACAGTCACCCTTTCATAAAATAGAATACGATTTACTTTCAAATTTATTCCTCTATAGGAGCCAAAATGTTAAAAGAATTCAAAGAATTCGTCATGCGTGGAAACGTGCTTGATCTGGCAGTAGCTGTGATCATTGGTGGCGCATTCGGAAAAATTGTTGCTTCGCTCGTAAACGACATCCTGATACCATTGATCGGATTGATTCTTGGCGGTATTAATTTCTCTGAACTGGAACTCACCGTGGGCGAAGCAGTCGTCAAATGGGGCGCATTCGTACAGGCTACCGTTGATTTCCTGATAATTGCCTTGGTGATCTTCTTATTTGTAAAAACCCTAAATGCATCCAAGAAAAAGGAAGAACCCACACCTACTGAGCCAACCACCAAAGTTTGTCCTTATTGTTTTACAACCATTGCAATCAAAGCTACCCGTTGTCCTAACTGTACTTCTGAACTCAAATAGTTACGGCGGGTCTTAGACCCGCCCGTACCTCTTTATCCTATGGATTTTCTCGAACAACTCAATCCCGAACAGCGGAAAGCCGTCACAACGGGAGATGGGCCAGTTTTGGTCTTAGCAGGTCCAGGGTCCGGGAAGACGCGGGTGCTAACTCAACGCATCGCTTATTTGATCGCTTTCGAAGGTGTACGTCCGTACCAAATTCTGGCTGTCACGTTCACCAACAAAGCCGCACGCGAGATGGAAGCGCGAGTCGATGACTTGCTTGGTGAACAGGCCACGCAGGGGATGATGCTAGGAACATTCCACTCGACCTGCGCCAGAATCCTGCGCCGCGAAGCGGACCTGTTACCTGTTGAGGCCAACTACGTCATTTTCGATGCTGACGATCAGGTGCGGCTCACGAAGAGCATCATCCGCGAGCTCAATCTCAATGAAAAACTCTACCGGCCACATAGCGTGCATGCCGCCATTTCTAATGCCAAGAATGAACTTATCAGCGCGGACGATTACCCGACTACTACCTACCGTGATGAGGTGGTCAAGCGCGTTTATGTCGAATACCAGAAGCGCTTGATCGCCAGCAATGCAATGGATTTTGACGATTTATTGGTTTACACCGCGCGACTGCTGGAGGGCAATCCCGATATACGCGAGAAATATGCCCAACGCTTCAGGCATGTATTAGTAGATGAATTTCAGGATACAAACATCGCGCAGTACACACTTATTAAACATTTGGCTTCAACGCACAAAAATATTTTCGTTGTGGGTGATCCCGATCAATCTATCTATCGTTGGCGTGGTGCAGACTGGCGCAACGTACAGCGCTTTGAGCAAGATTATCCTGATGCACAGGTGATATTACTGGAACAAAACTATCGGTCACAGCAGACAATCCTTGATGCAGCCATGGGAGTAATCGACCGTGCCCGCAACCGACGTCGCAAGCAATTATTCACTGAACGTGGAGAGGGAGAAAAGCTCTTCTATTATGAAGCGCCCGATGATTACGCCGAAGCTTCCTTTATTGTAGATACCATTGCGCAACTAGTTGCCAGTAAGCAATTTGAACCCGGCGAGTGCGCCGTGATGTATCGCACTAATGCCCAATCCCGACTATTAGAAGAAGCCTTCCTACAAGCGCGCCTGCCTTATCGGTTGGTTGGTGCACAACGCTTTTATGGGCGCCGCGAAGTGAAGGACTTGATTGCCTACTTACGCCTGGCTTACAACGCCAATGATGAAGCCAGCCTTAACCGCATTATTAATGTGCCCACGCGCGGCATTGGCTCCAAAACAATCACTTCACTGTTCACCGCCTCGCGTTCCATTGGCATCACTCCGGGCGCGATGGTGCTCGATCTGGCGCGTGGCTCCGGCTCTTCTTACTGGGAGCAATTCAGCAATCGAGCCGCGATCGTACTTGCGGATTTTGGCGTCATGTTGGCAAACTGGAGAGCCGCTGCGCAAACTTTCACCGTTACAGAACTTTTTGATCGGATTGTTACAGATATTGGCTACAAAGAATATCTCGACGATGGTACTGAGGAAGGGGCCGAACGCTGGGAAAACGTGAGCGAACTACGCCGTCTCACCCAGGAATACGCCACCCGTACCCTCGATGAATTCCTGCAAGATGTAGCCTTGATCTCCGATCAAGACACCATGACTGAAACCGTCAATGCACCTACCC
Source organism: uncultured Anaerolineaceae bacterium (assembly GCA_964500655.1). Taxonomy (GTDB): domain Bacteria; phylum Chloroflexota; class Anaerolineae; order Anaerolineales; family Villigracilaceae; genus JAABUE01. The sequence goes on from CAZCPP010000354.1 coordinate 2,483, forward strand.
TGCTCACCCTGCACGCGGCTAAAGGACTGGAGTTCGGCACGGTTTTCATTACCGGTCTCGATGACGGCTTGCTACCCCACAATCGCTCGTTTGACGAGCCTGAAGAAATGGAAGAGGAGCGTCGCCTGTTTTACGTGGGTATCACACGCGCTAAAGACAAGCTTTATCTTGTCCGTTCAGTGCAACGTGGAGGCCGTGGTTATGCTGAAGAGACCTATCCATCCCGTTTTTTGGACGACATTCCCCCCGACTTATTAATTGGAAAGGCACGCACAGGTCGCGCTGTTCGTGGACGTCCACCGGAGACGCTCTGGGCGAGTCATAAAAAGGCCAAATCTGCTTCCACTATTGAGAGCAAATTCCAAGCCGGGACAAAAGTTCAGCATTCACTATGGGGTGAAGGTATCGTGCTTGATAGTCGTATCCAAGATAATGACGAGATCGTAGAAGTGGTCTTTGAGAGCGTCGGCATCAAACGCCTGGCAGCCTCTCTTGCTAACCTGACAATTCTTGGATAACGTAATGGCAAGATAATATCTTGCCCAATTTTTATGAAATACACCCTGCTACGTCTACTGTACAAAATTTACACATTACAATTTTTCTTTACACGCCCCATTGTGATTGGTGTTCGCGTTATTTTGATTCGAGAAGGACAGGTACTTCTCGTAAAGCATACCTACCAAGATGGCTGGTTGCTACCCGGAGGTGGGATTAAGCGTAAAGAAACGCCTGAGCAAGCTGCACGGCGGGAATGCCTCGAGGAAGTTGGCGCCGACATCGGTAAGTTGGAATTAGTCGGTATATATTCACAATTCCTCAATTACAAAAACGACCACATCATTTTATTTATTAGCAAAGACTTCAGCATTGTCCCGAAAAGTGATTTTGAAATCGAACGAGTGGAGTTTTTCGATGTGGGCTGTTTACCTGATGATATGATGCCTGGCAATAGGCAACGCATCGAAGAGTATGTACACGATAAATCCCGGGCGCTAAGCGAATATTGGTAAAGGAGAAGTATATGGAATATGTAAATCTTGGAAATAGTGGACTGAAAGTCTCACGCCTGTGCCTGGGCATGATGACTTACGGTACGTCCAAATGGCGTCCCTGGATATTAGATGAAGAAGAATCACGACCCTTTGTAAAGAAAGCGCTGGATGCAGGCATCAACTTTTTCGATACCGCTGACATGTATTCGCTAGGAGTCAGTGAAGAATTAACCGGAAAATTGTTACGCGAATTTGGAGCTAAGCGCGAAAGCGTGGTTGTCGCCACCAAAGTTTATTTCAACCTGACGGACGGAATCAACACTGGCGGTCTCTCACGCAAACATATTATGGACGCGATCGATGCTTCCCTCAAGCGCCTGGGGATGGATTACGTAGACCTATACCAGATTCATCGCTGGGATTACGAAACACCTGTTGAAGAGACCATGGAAGCGCTGCATGATGTCGTCAAATCTGGCAAAGCGCGCTACATCGGCGCTTCATCAATGTATGCCTGGCAGTTTGCCAAAGCTCAATATATTACTGATGTCAATGGATGGACACGATTCATCTCAATGCAGAATCACTACAACTTGATCTACCGTGAAGAAGAGCGTGAAATGATCCCTTTGTGCATCGATCAGGGCGTCGGATTGATCCCGTGGAGCCCACTAGCACGTGGTTTCCTGGGGGGTAACCGCAAACGTGGCGGTGGTGGCGATACATCCCGGGCAAAAAGCGATGACTATGCCGATGACATGTACTTCCGTGAGGAAGATTTTACCGTTGCTGAACGTGCACAAGAGATAGCCAAAAAGCGTGGCGAAACCAGTGCACAGATCGCGCTGGCCTGGATGTTGAACAAACCCCATATTACAGCACCGATTATTGGCGCCAGCAAGATGGAACATCTCGACCAAGCTATTGCCGCACTGAAAATCAAGCTATCAGGTGATGAAGTATCTTCATTAGAAGATTCGTAACTATTTAGCCATTGAGATGGTCTGAAAAGACGGGCGATAGGGTGAAC
>CAZCPP010000355.1:0-4505 GCA_964500655.1 uncultured Anaerolineaceae bacterium
CAATGTATCTTCCGTAATGAAACACATTTAATCCTGGTATCTTATCTATCGTTCGCAACGTGTCTAATATACGGAAGACTGCAGAACTGTCTACCTCAAAGCGATTCTCATGCATTAAATCTTGTTTCAATATCCCCTCAGGGATACCACCGGTTCCGTGACCGAAATGCTCTCCTAACCAAAATAGAACCGGTAATTCTCGGCTCTCCCATTCCGTGAAATTCTCAAACACATCATCTGAAAATCGCCTTTCTGCGACACCTCTCTGGTAATGTGTTGTCCCTGGATAAACGACATGTAACTGTGGGAAAATTGTGATCTCTTTACCGCTCTCAAAAGCTTTATTACCCAATTTACTCAGAATTCCAATTGTCTGGTGTTGCTGTTCTGCAGTTTCTCCTGGGATTCCGAACTGGAGGTTTATGTAACAATCTACTGTGCTAGCTAAAAGGGCGGGGACAACTTCGTCCACTAATTGATGCAAATACTTCTCTGGCTGTTTGGTTTTATTGAAGTATGAGAGATGTTTAGGATGAAAAGATTCCACTCCAATATACACTGCTTCACAACCTGCACTACTCATGAGATCGATGGTGCCAATCCGGGCAAGTGATTCCACACGCGTTTGACAATCCCAAGCAAAGGCTCCATTGCGCCTTTCCTTTATACCTGTAAGAGCTTCGCAAATTTCCTTGGTTCTTTTAGGGGAATGTGCGAAAAAATTATCTTCAATAGCAATTCGAGAGAAACCCAAATCGAGAAGGATTTCAATGTCCTGAGTAACCACAGAAATGCTTTTTGCTCGGATGTGATCGTTGCCGACAGCACAGAAAGCGCATTGAAGTGGACAACCACGAGCCGACACATAAGTGACATGATCGAACTTCCCAGGCGTCCCGATCAAACCATTATTCCCATAAGTAATCGGGATCAAGTCAAGTTCTTCAGGAGTGAGTAACTCAGGTGGCTGAGTACAAATAATCTTTCCGTCTTCGAAAAAGGCTATTCCTGAAATGGTATCAATTTCAGAATTACGCTGTATCAGCTCGCAAAGTGTCCGTTCACCCTCTCCAATTATAATAAAGTCGACGATATCATTGTGTCGCATAAGAATCGTATTATAATCGGCGCTTGCGTGGTGTCCTCCAAAAACAACTAAAGACTGTGGAATCCTATTTTTAAGTATCTGTGCGACATGAAGAGAGGATTGATAACTTGCTGTGGTCACAGTGATCCCCGCCATTACCTTTCTGTTCTGTAACCGAAGAAATGTATCTTCAAGTGTGCGACTCGCGCAGTTAAGCGACTGATCGCTCAAATCTATGATTTCAACAGGTATCTCTGGTAACTTCATTTCAATGTAGTTTGCCAGACTGATTAAGCCAGCTGCAAAACCTCTCAGTAAGCCAATCTGAGGTGGCATGATGAGAAGAATTATTGTCTGGTCTCTTTGCATGTATTAGTTCCAAACAGTTTGTACTTTAATGCTTTTAAGAGGAGCAACCGACGTGCCAAGTTAGAAAAAATTCTGTAAGCACTATATTATCAGCATATTGTGTTTATTGAAGAACTCGAGATAAACAAATATATCACGCTTTATCACGTGATATCGCGTGACCCATAAGTCCCATAAAAGTCCCATACCGTCAGTTCGTCAGAGAGACACAATAAGGACGCAAAATCTCCTCAAACTCATCGCTTGGTTGCAAGCACATAGTACGTTCCTCGCTTTGCACCAACTCGTTCGAAGATTCCTTTCTCTACGAGTTTGTCTAGGTCTCTAGCTGCAGTCTTCTGAGTAACCTCCACAAGCTCTCGATATTCCGAATTTGTTATCTTGCCAGTCTTCTTTACATGCTGCACACCTTCCAGTTGGCGGTCAGTTATGCCTAGTTTATTAAGGACATCTTCAGTCAGCCAGTCTCGCCAGAGTACCGTAATGAAACGCTCTCCCTCATCAAGGAACTCGGGTTCAGGCAAGCCAGCCTCGCTGCAGAGTTTTATCATGTCCAGAGTCCCTGTTCCGGCACGTTCGATATAACGAGTCAGGTAAAGAGGTTCACAGATCAATTCGTTCCGGCGGATTGAAGCGTGAGGCTTACGAAGTTTTTCTACAGTCAAATCCTCAAGAAGACCTCCAGGATTCCATACCTCGATTCGATCTGTAAAAACCATTACCTGGATGCCTGATTTCGATGCATAGTCTCGGTGCGCAACTGCATTCACTATCGCTTCCCGCACGACACGGTACGGCACCTCATACTTGACGTTGCTTTCTGGTGATATATCGCTAGGCTCGACCGACCTTGTAAGACGTGCCATTACAAAATCCAGGGATTGATCCACCTGTTCGAAAAGTGTCCCATGATAGATTTGCTGAGATCGAATAGGTTTCCCAATCTTTGTACTATGAAAGTGCAAACATGTTAGATCTGCAGAATAGATGTAGCGTTCGGGAGCTTCGCTGAATAAAAGGATTGCTCCTCTAGTTGGTTTGTCTCCAGTTAACATCTTCAGATGTGTCAAGGCTTTCTTCGATGGTGTTTCAACTGAAAGTACGTAACCCCGCTCCTCGCGAGCCTTTGCAATAAACCATTTCAGTTTCCGTATTGAAATATCGTTCAATGTCGCGCCAGAACAAGGCACTTCGTCGAAACCCCTTGTAAAAATGAAACCGCGGTCTTGAAGATACTGTATCAGACTGGCATAGAGTAGCTGCAGTAATTCCTCTGTATTTTCGAAACGGCGACGAACAATTTCCTCGCCAGCACGCAGAATTAGTGCTTTCATTTTTGGCTGACGATTGTCATCGTGGCGTCCTTTGATAAAAATCAACCGTCGTTTATGGTTTTCACCAGCATAGTTAAACTCTCTTTCTGTTGGTGAAAGTCCCTCCTCGTTTTCCCCGCCATACTCATTTCCGAAGATGCCCACATAAATCGGACTCCTAACGACATCATTTAGGAATATTTCATCAGCTTGCCGGTCAGCTGGAGGTAAATCCTCAAACAAGTAAACGCTGAAGAATTGTCGCAATAAATAGTTGCTATTTATGTAATCACGAATAGCATATCGCTCCGCCTGAAGTTCTTTTTGAACGCTACTGACAAAGATTAATTCCTGCATGAACACATCTCCTCGAACGCTTCGATAATCTTAATAAATACTGCGTTGCCTACGGGCATGAGAATGTAAAGGTCGGTATTAATCTCCACAACTGTCTGCACGGAAGTAGGCTTGTATAAATGGTGAATCTCAAGATACAGTACAATCACCAGAGCCAGCTTCTGTACAATCTCATACGGCAGCACAGCTATCAGATCAGTCTTGACACAGCCCATCGGAATCTTGAGAACGGCGTTCTCGGACTTGTTACGGAAATGATGTGGAGTAAAGAACCATCCCTCGACCTGGGGGTCGCGCAGATCCGGGTTCCCCTGGATTAAGGACTGGGTTTTATTAAAGAATCTTACTGTTTTTTTGTTTGTCATGTTTGTCTACTACAGACCTTGGCATCATAGTGCATAGCTATCTCCATTAGCTTCAAGCCACTCCTCGATTCCCCGATAATCAGGCACCGCTCTCCCAAGGCGCTCATAAAACGCGAGACTGTGATTGTGCTCGTGGAGATGAACAAGTTCGTGGAGAACAAGATAACGGATAACATTTGGAGGGAGGAGAATCGTTCGCCAGTGAAAATAGACATCACCGGCTGCGTTACATGAGCCCCATCTATATTTCAAATCCCTCACGGAAATGGATTGTGGCTCAGCGAGGACTCTTTCTTTCAAAGTTTCCACTACATTGCTGATCCATGCTTGCCCCTGGCGCGTGTACCACTTGATAAAGTGATTCCGCCCGTCTTTTTCATCTGAACGGGACATCAGAAAACGTCCGTTCAAAAGTCGAAGTGGCGGAGTTTTGATTGAAACATCTCCGGCGTCAATGATTTTCAAGCGATACTTTTTTCCCAAGTAATGGAATCCCTCGCCAGTAACATACTCCTTGCACCCGCCTGGACGGAGCACAAGTTCTTTCTGTCCGAGTTTTGTATAAATCCACTCTTGTTTACGCTGAACAATGGATTCAATCTCTGTCCGCGTAAGGGATTCAGGTACATTGATAACAAGGTTACCAAATCTGTCCACGATTAGGTCCACGGTACGACGGTGAATACTCCGTCGCACCTCGATCTGCAGATCATCGATTTGAAGGACTTCGTTCATGTTACTAAAAACCTGTGTCTGCTCTTTGCCAGATCGACGAAGCGAATTGCCAGTTCCTGGACATTATCATCGGAAACAAGACGGGAGCGCCGCAATGAACGGTAAACCCAGTTCTCCAGTCGTTGACGACTAGGAGGATCACGCCAGAACCCAACCCGACGAATTTCTTCTTTGATGTGATCTACTATCTCAACAGTTATGGTCACCGCCGTTCGGAAGGAGTCGCCTTCAAGTGATTGTCCAGTAGTTTCCTCAACCGCGTCCTTTAAGAGACCGAAA
>CAZCPP010000356.1:0-4485 GCA_964500655.1 uncultured Anaerolineaceae bacterium
ATTGACTACTCTCCCTGTTCCACCTGTCAACATTTGATAGGGAGACTATCCAAATGGTCAAACGGATAATATGGATATCCCCAAGTACTTTATCCCCGGGGTGGTTACCGGCGATTCCGGGCATGCGATATTCCCCATGACTCTTGGACAGGGGAGTAACCAGCGACTGACTTTCGATCTGTTCGGGGGCGGGGGCAAGGTCGCTATCGACAATATTAAGGTGACGCGGGGCGGTGCTGGTCCCTGGCGGCGGGACTTTGAGAACGGCTTTGTGCTGGTCAACCCGCTCAATAAGCCCTACACCTTCACATTAGATGAGCTAAGCGGTGACTTCGGACGAATCGGGATCAAACGCATTTTGGGAACGCAAGCGCCCGAAGTGAACAACGGCCAGGCTGTCACAGGCACTCTGACTCTTGAGCCATTCGATGCAATCGTTCTTCTCGCCGATCACATTCCGAGCCCGTAGGAATTTGTTTCCCGTTTCTTCGCGTGGAGGAATGGCGCTCTTGCAGATGCGAATAAAGACGCGCAGCGCTACAACATTCAACAGGCGCTGGTGTTTGATGCAAAATAATTCACGGAACGCAATTCTTTACAATTTGACTGCTTTCCGAGTCAGACGGAAAGGATGGAAGTGATGAATACAGAAACCAAATCTCGAAAGAAAGGCCCTATATTTCTCATTCTCGCCCTGGTTACGTTTGGACTGTGTGTTTTCGTTTCGAGCGCCTGCCTGATCCTTACCTATATTAAATTGGCCACTCCCGAACCGCTCATTTACAGTGGTACAGGCGATAGATTCCTGGAAATCGATAAAGAAGAGGGGCCTGCTATAGCTCACATCACCGGCAACAGCACGGATGATTTCTTTCAGGTTATTCAACGCTTTAAGTACAGCCCTGACCCAACATGGACATCTTACAGTTTGGTTTATACCTTTAATGAACACGAAGGTTTCCATCTATTAGACTTCCTTGACGAACAACAAACATATGGATTTGAAATTGCAGCTTCTAGTTCTTGGGAAATTGAAATCTTACCTCTTTCTGCAGCACCTGAACTGAAAATCCCAGGATCCTATGAGGGAAATGGGAGCATTGTAATCTTGCTCGACGGCAATCCAAAATCAGCCACAATCGATGCAGAGGCGGGTTACTTCAGCCTTTGGGTAGGTTCAAATGAAGAATATTATTCACTGGTAGATACCAACGATAAGTACACTGGTACCCTCGATCTATATCCTGATATCTATATTCTGGAAATAAGGGCTGGCGGTCCCTGGAAAATCCAAATTTATGACTGACAACTCTGCAGGCCTATCCATAAGGCCGCACAATTTGAGCATAATGAGGTGTGGTTTGATAGGTGTATCTGGTCCGGAGTGGTCGCTGGAGATGTAGGCAAGGCGAAATTTCACACAACTCTGGAACAAGGAGAGTGTTATTCATTGTTATTTCAACTCGTTGGTGGCGGCAAGATTGCCATCGACAACATCCGGGTGACCCGAGGAGGCGCAGGCCCCTGGCGGCGCGACTTCGAGAACGGCTTTATGTTGGTCAATCCACTCAACAAACCCTACACCTTCACGCTGGATGAACTGCGCGGCGAATTCGAACGGACGGGGATCAAGCGCATTCTGGGTACACAGGCGCCGGAAGTGAACAGCGGCCAGCCGGTGGTTGAGAGCCTGACCATAGGACCATTCGATGCCATCATCCTGTTGGCTGACCATATACCACAGCAATAAATTGTTTTTGGGAATGCAAGATCGACAATAAGTATTTACGAAGTGCCCCACGGTGGATTACGGATGTATAAACAATAGTTAGCCCGTTTATTTCTTTATGGAGGTGAATGATGAAACGTATTGCCTTGACACTCTTTCTTGTGACGTTACTTTCCCTTATTTTGGAAAGCTGTGGACCAAGTCCATCTATTACACAAGCACCACTTGCAGAACCTTCCCCGACAGACTCTGCAGATAACATCAGCCAACCTCCACTGCCTATGGAGGATACCAACCAGCACTTGAATCTGCAGGAGAACAACGCTTTTGCAAGAACCAAACTGAAAAATAAGCCTTCTAGCGAGCTTGCCGACAATCGCATTGGGGGCAATGCGGAGACAGAACACATTGATTCTCGTGTGTGGAACGCGGGTACAAAATGGATGCGCGTGATCATTGATTCCCATGGACAGTGGCAACATGTTGATTGGGATGGGAATGAATATGCCATTGACCCAGATGAAGAGAATATGATTGACACTCTTGTGAGAAATGGAATAAAGATTATGCTTGTGCTTGATGTCTGGCATACAGAGAGCAGAACAATCAATTACGCGACTGAGGGTGAAATCGCGACTTACACAAATTGGGTGCGCTTTGTGGTACGTCACTTCAAAGGCCGGATCGACTACTACGAGATATTGAATGAGCCAAATCTTGATCTCAGAGCGCCATCGGGGATGCCTGTGGAGAAATATGTAAATCTCGTCACTCATACGGTTCCCGTCATTCGGGAGGAGGATCCCGATGCAAAGATCGTGGTGGGAGCCGTGCCAGACACAAGGTTCAATGATGCTCGAAACTGGATATGGGGTCTTTTCAATTCCGGGATCATGCCGCTCGTGGATGGTTTTTCCTGGCACGGCATGTATGGGGCCGCGCCATCAGATGATCCACGAGGAGAGCGTCAACTTGATCATCCGCAGGTGAGTAACTATTGGGAGGATTACCCGGTTTATGTAGAAGAGCTCAAAAGTGTTGCCGCTGCCAATGGATTTGAGGGTGAATTCCTGACTGAGGAGATGCTTTGGCGAACTCCATCTTTGCCGCACGAGACAGAGCCGGATGGCTTTACAGATGTAACAGCCGCAAAGTACTTTGCTCGTGCCATTATCATCCACCTGGGTCACGATGTTTCTCCCGGTTTAGCGTTAGTACCCGATGATGACATGCCGCGCTCATATTCTGTAATACGAGCCTTAGCCACCATAATGGCCGGAGCGCAAACTGCCTATATACCTGTCATATATGAGAATGACGCGAGTTCTACCAGGGACTACGGGTTCGTACTCCCAAATGGTGATAAACTGTTAGCGCTATGGATTGATGGTGTAGCGGTCGATGATGATCCCGGAGTTCCAACAACCCTAACCTTTCCAGAATTCCGCGCTCAAAACGTGACAGGTCTTGATGTTCTGAACGGCATTGCACAACAAATCGTTACAGAAGATGAGAGTGAGAACCTCGTCATTCACGGTTTGCTGGTCAGAGACTACCCAATAATCCTTCATCTGGTTGAGTAGAGCTTGCAGGCGATTGGTAGTTGTGCGCATGTTTGAACAAATGAATAAAATTACGAGGCACGAAATGCATCCTGGATATCTATATCTTAAAAAAGCCCTGGCGAAAAAAACGCTATGGCTGGCCTGCGGTTTGGTGCTATTGAGCATGCTCGCCTGCCGCTCATGTTCCATTCCACCTATACCTGCAGCAACTCCCTCGCCACAGCCCACCGTTGGTGTAGATGAGTTGCGCTTCAAGGATCCTGAAGCAGGCCAACAGTTCCGTAGCTTGAATGCTTGCATTCAAGACTTTGTTGATGAAACCTGGCGCACTTCGTACCATCTGAGCGCTAATTATTATCAATTGAGGTGGTGCCGTGGAGAGGGAGCCAGCCCGGACTGCCAAACTCTAGACCCGACAAGTGACCGCCGCGACCAGCATATCATTGAGCTGTTTACCAAATTCTACCAAGACTTTCCGGAGGTCATTGGGCTGGGAATTCGTGCGCACTGGGTGCCAGAGACAACAGGTTGGAAAGCGTGGTTTGGTTTCTTTGGAGCTGGTGGCAGTGAAGGCGGCGAAGGCTGGGGGGTGAAGTTTAGTGAGTATTCGACCTCCACCGGTCGACCAGAAGTGATAGTTGAATTAGGGGATGAATACAGCTACAAGATTATTGAGACATATATCAAATTTTCTACCGATCTTCCAACGCGGGAAGACCTGGCGCTTCACCTGGCAGGGCCGGAGGCTATGCGTGATCGTGGGCAGGCGCAGATCCGGATATTATCACAGTTAGTCGAGACAGAAATCAGTACGCATCAGGTTATGGCCTGCGATTGGGATCCATACCAGGGCGGGGGAATTCCACCCATGTGCACGCCGCGCCCAATGGACCCGGCTGAAGAAGCAACGGAACTCGCCCGAGCTGAGGCATACTTTGCGGATCAGGATCAATTGCTGCGCGACCACTATCAGGACATGTATGCAGCCTGGATGAAGGCCTTCCCATTGGATCAATGTTGGCCTAAATGATTTTCCATTGAATTTTTCGTATCGATAGACAATCAATCACAGTTCAAGTAAAATATACCTGCCCCGTTCAGGATGCCCCCCTCATCCTGGATGGGGCACTTTTTATTCAACGCGCTACAAGCAGCATTCCTGGTTCATCAAAAACTTGATTTGTCTAGTTG
>CAZCPP010000357.1:0-4452 GCA_964500655.1 uncultured Anaerolineaceae bacterium
GCTAAAGTGGACGACATAAACCGGAATCAGTGGATGATTTCACCGGAATCCGCACACACCAAACCAAGATAAAAAAGACAATTCCAACAATTCCAATAAATCCGACAAACCTGACAAACCTGACAAATCGAAAAAGAAATAAATTACGATAATCAAAAATAAGACACCCAGATAAGTAAAAATTATCCGGGTGTCTTTTCTATACTAGACCTCTTGCATAAGTGCTCTCGTCGCCGTCCCCAGCGGCGAGGACGCTGCCTAGCGCACGGTAGATTGTTGACTTTTGCAAGAGATCTACTCAAGTTGCGTTTAACTATTATCTTGGTAGCGCGTTTTTCACCCGCGCTAGTTCATCCGCTGTAATAGGCTTTTTCTTGGCAGATTGCCGTACAAAATCTTTGATTTTCCTTAGTGCCAGGCCTGGTATAGGTGCTTGCTCGGCTTCGATCTCCACCCCTTCAGCGGTGAAGATCAGGGCGGCTTTGATTTCTGGAATATCGTCTTCGTCCATCCCTTTGGCGAGTGCTTTGCGCAGGGCATTGATTTCTGTTTCGGCTTCCAGGTCCGGGCGTCCTAAACCTTCCTGCCCGAAGATGCGCATGTAGCCTTGCAGGACGCCGCCGCCAGCGTTCTTCCAGCGCTCCTTGCGGTAAGTGATCTTTCCACGCTGGTGATAAGGCAGCAAAACCCATATCCCTGCCGGGCCGACCAGTAAGTGGGAAACGGGCGTTGTCCAGTGGTACAGATTATAGTCTTTGGTCAGTCCCTTGAGGCCGGCATCCAGCTTTTCGTCAGGGCGTGGTGAGCGCCCCCAGCGATTGCCAAAGTACATACCGATTTGCGTCATTGTGAAGCCGACCAGTAATGCGCCTACTGCCCAGACGAATAGTTCCGGCCGTGAAAATGAAATGTACATGCCGGCACCCAAGACCAAAGGTGCACCCATGCTGGTGTATTGCCCTATCTTGGAATTGCGTTTGATCAACTTTTCGTTTTTGATGATATTCATGTTTCTCTCTTCCTGTGGGACACGGATTTCACGGAATGGACGGATATTTCTTGATTGGAACGGAACCTATCGCTCCTTGATTCAGGATAATGAGCCTTTACGTTCGTTATCGTAGACTTTTCGGCGAAACTCAGCTGTAGAACCAAAGTTGAGTAACAAGCCGACTTCAATGTTCGTTGCCTTCAAGTAATTGAGCAATTGGGCAGCAAAATCATCAACAATCCTTTCTGCGGCTTTTAGCTCCAGAAGAACAACGTGATTAATTATCATATCAGCAATATATTCGCCGACTACTTGATTGTGATAATGAACTTGCAGGCGAACTTGTTGATCTACCTTCAATTCATTTTCTTTCAGTAAAATTGCCAAAGCATTCTCATACACTTTTTCAGAAAATCCATAACCAAGCTCTTTTTGAACTTGAAAGAAGCAACCAAGAATTTCCCCCGTTAATTCGGAGTGCTTGCCCTTAAATTTGCTTCGTGTGGCCATTCCAATTCTTTCCGCAGAATTTAATTCTTTTCCGTGTTGTCCGTGAGTTCCGTGTCCAATGATTACTTTAGACTTTCTTCAATGGCTATTTTCAACGATTCGATGACATCAGCTTCCACGGTTTCTTTCGCCGCACGGACGGCGTTCTTCATCGCGTTTGCATCCGAACGGCCGTGGCCGATAAAAACCAACCCATTCAAGCCCAGTAACGGCACGGCTCCATATTCATCTGGGTCGAGCATTTTTTTTACCTTCCCAAGTGATGGCCTAACCAGCAATCCGCCAAGCATGGCCAGCGGGCCGCCCCCTTTGATGGCATCCCTGATTTGGTCGACGAGGAGCTGGGCAACCGCTTCGGCAGTTTTTAGCATAACGTTTCCCACGAATCCGTCCATGACAGCCACGTCCACTGAGCCGCCGATCACCTCTTTGCCCTCCACATTTCCATAGAAATTCAAATCAGATTCTTTCAATAATGGGGTGGTCTCTTTGACCAGGATATTACCCTTGCCTTCTTCTTCTCCATTCGAAACCAAGCCAACTTTTGGATTTTGAACGCCGCGCACTTTTTGGGAATAAATGCTGCCCATGATGCCAAACTGAACCAAATTTTCCGGTTTGACGTCTGGATTTGCGCCTACATCCAAAACAATGCAGGTACCTGTGGCCGTCGGGAAAGTGGGGGCCAGGGCGGGCAGGTCCACGCCGGGGATAGTTCCCAGCCTAAAGTAAGAGGTCGCCATGGCGGCGCCGGTGTTGCCAGCCGTGACGAAGGCATCTGCTTCTCCGGTTTTGACCAGGTCGATACCCACGGCCATCGAATTCTTGGATGTCGGTCGCCTGGCTTTGAGCACCAGTTTCATGCCCTTGTCTTCCATCGTCAGGGTTTCGGGAGCGTGGACGATGCTAATGGGCAGATTCCCGGGTTTAGCGGAAGCGAGCACAGGCTCGAGTTTCGATTCGTCACCCACCAGGATGACTTCTACATTATATTCGCGGGCGGCCATCACGGAACCTTCAATGTCCGGCACTGGATGGTCATCGCTACCCATTGCATCTACAACGATACGAGTCATGATTTCTCCTCAGCAGGTATGATTGGGTTGTCAATCCCGACGCTTTTGGTGTCTGCTTGACAATCGATGTAAGGCGATTATAATACGTCCTGCCCGCGCTGGTGCTGGAATTGGCAGACAGGCGTGGTTGAGGGCCACGTGCCGCAAGGCGTGAGGGTTCAAATCCCTCCCAGCGCACAACCCCCCCCCGTCACAAAGGCGGGGGTTTGTTATTTCCAATCTGCTAATGAAAATGCTTGTAAATTTGTATCCGCTTGAACATGCTCGAGAGCATCGCTCAAGAAGCCAAACTGGTAGCCCTTGTTCACTAGTCTAGACAGCATTTTATCGAAATAATCAAAAGCGCGAGTTGCATTGCGTGAGAGGGCGAATTTCTCCGCTCCGAAGGGATGAAACTTTTTTAACTGGTGGAAGTAGAAATCTTGGGGGTGAGACAAGGCCAGTACGATCTCCGGTAGACCAAAGACCTTCCAAATTGTTGAGTAGATTCCCCATCCAAATAATTTGACATAACTCAATGCAAACACGATTCGGACTCCCGATAGACTGGTAAACGGGAATTCGATCAAACTCTTGCCTGCATGCGTAACCCGGAAAGGTATATTTGGCATGTGCAGGTTGGAGTAGCCAAATTTGCCCGGGCGAAAAGACGGGTACACGCTGGAGTCATATTCAAATCCGAGATCTAACAGATTGGTAAGCCCTTCTTTCGATATTTGGCCATAGGGAGCCCGGTATCCCAGCGGTACATCACTGTTGATACTTCTTATCACCTGAGATGATTTTTCCACCTCTTCTCGGTTCGCACCATTGCTCGGATCGTGGTTGTGGGAGTGGGCAGCGTATTCGAGTGGAATTCGTTGAGCGAGTCGCTCGAAATGTTTTCCGAAGCGCTCGAACAATGAAGTGACCGTGAACATGGTCACTTTTGCACCGTGTTGATTAATGATGGAGACATAGCGTTCGAAATAATCTGGGTCTTCAAGTAAGCGAATACTTCCCTCTGGATCGCCATAATCCGGTTCCATATCTAGAGTAAGGCAGGCAATTTTTCGGCTCATTTTTGGGGTAAATTTGTGATGTAGTAGAAACCGTCGCGTTCGGCGACCCAGATGTTCTTGAAGCCGAAGGGCTCAGCCATCGCAATGAACTCTTCGGGCCGATAGAGATACACGCCCGGGAGTTTGTTTACACGGATATATACTTGTCGCAGCTGCCAGGTTGGGAGTTGTTTGCGCCGATCAATGTGAGGAAAGTCTAAGCAGAAAAATTCACTGTGCAAATTTCCCAGGAACGCAGATAGGGTTTCTGAGTCGAAATACTCAATCACACCCAGGGCAGTGACCAGATCAGATTCTGGGAGTGGGGAATCTGGTTGCACAACGTCAGCGATTGAGAAAGTCAGCTTGTCTTCCAAGCCCGCCTGTGTACGATGCCTATCTGCAATTTTAATAGCTTCCAGAGAAATATCCACCCCGTAAACTTTAGCAGCACCGGCTTCCAATAATTGGAAGGGGAAACGGCCTGACGCGCAGCCCACATCGAGAACGGTTTTTCCGGCAATGTGTGGCTTGAGCAATTCCAAGGCAGCCTGCATGCGCACATACATGGCATCGCCACGGAAGATAGTCGAGAGGCGGTCCCAGAGGTTGGCCTTGTGTTGCGTATCTTTGTGATAGGCGCTGGCTTCCCAGCTGAGTAGGTGTTCCTTCCAGTACTCGCCGCTTTTAGAAATTTCTTTTGAATTCATATAATTTGCAGTCCTGTCAGAAAATGGCTGGATGATTATACTGCTTCTTAAATAAAAAACCCCGTCATCTATCAATATCTTCGCCAATTATGGCGATGAAAGATGCACTTTAACAGGATGAATAC
>CAZCPP010000358.1:0-4443 GCA_964500655.1 uncultured Anaerolineaceae bacterium
ACTGGAGGCAACCAATCCATGTGGCGAGCAATGGCTGGGGCCATATGAGAACTGTTGCCTGGGTTCGGTCAACCTGAACGAACATTGCGGTCCAGATGGGACGGTGGATTGGGAAGCATTAAGAGATTCGGCTGTGAGTGCTACCCGATTTCTTGATGATGTAGTTGAGGCAAACGCCTACGTGCCAGCAGTGGAACAGTTGCAGGAAGCCGCTCATCATGCGCGTCGTATCGGGCTGGGGATCATGGGCCTGGGTGATTTGATGTATCACGTGGGCGTGCGCTATGGTTCCGAAAAAGGACAGGGGTTCGGCGCGCAGGTGATGGAATTCATCCGCTACCACTCGATGCACACCAGCATCGAACTGGCGAAAGAGCGTGGACCCTTCCCGGCCATTCAAGGCAGCATCTACGACAAAGACGATGTCCGCTGGCAACCGCCGCAACCGCTGACTCCCTATCAACATAACTGGGGCAGGTCTGAAGTGGGTTGGGATGCGATCCAGGCTGGCATCCGGGCGCATGGCATCCGCAATGCGGCCCAGACCACCGTCGCGCCGACCGGCACGATCGCCACTGTCGCAGGTTGTGAAGGTTATGGTTGCGAGCCTGTCTTCGCGCTGGCTTATACCCGCCACGTCGACGATAATGGTAAAGATCTGCAACTGACCTACACCAGCCCACGCTTTGACGAAGCCCTGAAAGGTGCCGGATTAGGCGCAGAGAAACGTGAGGAAGTGATCGAACTGGTCATGCGCGAGGGCACCTGCCAGGGCATTCCCGACGTTCCGGAGCACATCCAAAATTCCTTTGTGGTTTCAGGTGATATCTCGGCCGAGGAGCATGTGCGCATGCAGGCCGCCTTACAGGCTTTCGTCGACAATTCTTTATCGAAAACGGTCAACTTTCCTGAGACAGCCACAGTAGAAGATGTATCCCAGGCGTACCTGCTGGCCTGGGAGCTGGGCGCCAAAGGGATTACAGTGTATGTGACCGGATCACGTGACAAGGTAGTTCTGGAAACCAAAGCGACTGCTGAGAAGAAAGATGCGCCACAGATCACCCCCGAGGCTGCCCTGTGGCATCGTGACAACAAGAAACCGCGCCCGCGCGCATTGATTGGTAAAACCTACAATGTAGATACGCCGCTGGGTAAAGCTTTTATCACGGTGAATGAAAACGGCGGCCAACAGCCCTTTGAGGTGTTTATCAACACCGCTAAGGCAGGCTCTGAAACCGCTGCTGTTTCAGAAGCGATTGGACGTATGATCTCATATATTTTGCGAATCGCTTCGCCAGTAGAGCCAATCAATCGCTTGCGGGAAGTTGTGCGTCAATTGGGCGGCATCGGCGGCGGACGTCCAAAGGGTTTTGGGCGCAACCGCGTGCGTTCTTTGCCAGATGGCGTGGGACAGGTGATCGAAATGTATCTGCGCGAAAAAGATGGAGTGGCTGAGACGATCGTCGAGGAAAAGGTGCCAGGCAACGGCGGCAATCCCCATTCGGAAACAGGCAAAGATGATGAAATGGTACAGCACACTCTCAAGATCGGCGACTTGTGTCCTGAGTGTGGTGAGGCAGCGGTCGTAAACGAAGAAGGCTGCAGGAAATGTTATGCCTGCGGGTTTAGTGAGTGCTAATATAGTACACTAACGGAGGAACAATGAACGCAAAGAAAATTCTACCCATCTTACTGATGGTGATATTTGCTACGCTATTAGCGGCCTGCCTGGGGGGAGGGGATGTAGATGCAGAACAGGTCGCGGTTGTAGTTTCGTTGACTCAAACGGCCGCTGCGCTGGATGCAGAACCACCTGCGGGAGGGGACGATATTCCCCCCGCTGAAATTGGCACCATCACAGGCAAAGCCCACTTACAAGGACCGCCGACTCCAGCCATGACCGTGTACGCCGTTGACAATGCCACTGGTGAATGGTTTTCTGTGGATACTCCAGATAGCGACTTGGCTGCTCCCTTTACCCTGGAAGTAAAGCCCGGCACTTACGTACTGTTTGCCCATCCCGCTGGAATAGGCTACTCTCTGGATGGATCCGGACTGTCACCCGTCACAGTAGTGGCCGGCCAGACAATCTCCGATATTGTGGTTAGCCCCCCATCCCAATCGGATTGCGGCTCAATGTTTGGTATCCCGGCCTCGCCCGACGGTCTCCACGCCGAAATCCTCGGGCCCTCGGCAGAATGCATAGCAGGTATTGGACAGGACTACGTTCCCCTAAATCCTGAAGACTGTACAGGATTAGGAACTGCAATCTCCCAAAAATTAAACCTGACGGCTGAAATGGATACCGCAGCCGAGTTCGAAGATTTCATCAATAGCAAAAACGGCACCGGCTGCAAGTTGACCGTCTCAACCACCGGGCAATTTGCCAGTGATCTAGAGTATCTCAACGGACCTGTAGAAGCTTTGCTTCAAGAGCGAGGTTGGCAGGAAAATCAAGCTTATGCAGCTGGCGGTGCCGGTGGATACGCGACAGCCTATCAAAAAGATAACGCTTTGTGTCTGTTGGTCGTCAGTGTTGGGCCTGTGGAAGGATCCTGCCCAAGCGATCAACCTTTCTTCGAGTGTATGAATAGTCTCTCCCCTGAGCAAAGGCTTTATACACTCGTACTTAATTGCGCCCAGGGAAATTAATAGTCAAAAATTTTTTTTGTGCACAATCACTTTGGAAGGTGAAATGAAATCCGAGCGACGAAGCATATCCAAGTGGGGACAAATGCTTCGTCCCTATGAACCAAATGTATAAAAAGAAAAACAAGATAAAATTCATTACTTGCGTTCATAGATTTTATAAAATAAATGGATGGCTAAACATGAAATTTTGGCGTTTCATGATCATAATTTTTTTCATCGCCGCAATACTTTTCAGCTGCAGTTCATGGAACCAATCTGGAAATGAATCACGCGCCTTGCTGGAACCTGAGGCTGGCACATATTTTGGTGTAAATCTTCATTGGGCTAACGATTCCCCTGCCGACTTCAATGAAAGACTTGGGTATCGGGCCGCTGTTTACGTTCGGTTCTACCCATTTCCTCCAACCCAAGATGAATATGAACAAATGGATAAGATGATTGAAGCTGTTCGTGGGGAGAATGGTATGGCTATGATCACTCTCGAACCAATCAATGGACTTGATAACGTTACACAAAAGAATGCTGAAGAATTAGCTAATCAACTCGCTACTTACAACAGCCTTGGAGTATCAGTATTTATTCGTTTCGGTCATGAAATGAATGGTTCCTGGTACCCCTGGAGTCAACAACCATCTGCATATATTCGTGCTTTTCGCTTACTCGCAGATGCTATTCATTCTCAGGC
Source organism: uncultured Anaerolineaceae bacterium (assembly GCA_964500655.1). GTDB lineage: Bacteria > Chloroflexota > Anaerolineae > Anaerolineales > Villigracilaceae > JAABUE01. The sequence goes on from CAZCPP010000358.1 coordinate 3,338, forward strand.
ACATTTGACTGCAATGGTTTGGGCCCCGAACTATGGCGGAGGGTATCCATTTTCTGACGGTCGTTATGAAGCAAAAACAGATTCAGTTGATTTTTCCATACTGGATACAAATCAGGATGGTCAGATAGCACAGGGCGATGATCCTTATGAACCCTATTATCCTGGGGATGATGCTGTGGACTGGGTCGGAATGTCGTTATATCATTGGGGAAATATCCACCCGTGGGGTGAAAATGAAATTCCTGAAGCTGATAAGTTTTACGCACAATTAACCGGTTCGTATAATGGTTTAAATGGGGACGAACGAGCCCTACCAGATTTCTATCAAATCTATTATGAAATGCATGGGAAACCCATTGCGATCACAGAAACCGCGGCTTTTTATAACCCTGCTTTGCCTGGTCCTGATGAACTCTTTATCAAGCAATTTTGGTGGCGCCAAATTTATCATCCCGTTTTATTACAATCCTTCCCCGGTATAAAAATGATCAATTGGTTTGAACACAAAAAACCTGAGATTGAGGTTGGAAATGTCGTCATCGATTGGCGTGTTCTTGATTCTGGGGAAATCAGTGATGCCTATCTTGCCGATCTACCAGTTGAATTTTTCATATTTGCACACGAGGAAAACTAAAGGATAAACAATTATGCAAAGCCAGGCAGAATCTGTAACCGCCTATCTCGAGGAAGTACCCGCTGAACGAAAAGAAGCGCTCACCAAACTGCGAGAGCTATGCCTTAAGACGCTGAAAGGTTTCAATGAGAGCATGGTTTATGGTATGCCCTCCTACAGCCGGAATGGTGAAGTGGAGGTGGCCTTCGCCAGTCAAAAGAATTACATCTCCCTGTACATTCTCAAACAAGATGTCATGAACGATCACAAAGAGAAACTAATTGGGAAAGGCATCAGCTTTGGTAAGGGCTGTATCCGATACACCAAACCGGAGCGCATCGATTTCAAGCTCGTGGAAGATATGTTGGTTGCTACTAACAAATCGGATGCGCCGATTTGTTGAAAACAACATTTTGTCCTGATTACTTTCAATAATATGTAATAGACTCTACCGGAAATAACGCAAGAGGCGTGTGACAGCAAGGTGAACCTA
>CAZCPP010000359.1:0-4426 GCA_964500655.1 uncultured Anaerolineaceae bacterium
GAAGAATGCCATCTTTCCGCTTATCCGTCAAACTATATTTGCTAAACTACTAGCTTCAGAAATGTAAATTACTTGTCCAGAAAGGGACTGTTGGTCATCGAATAGGACCGCTTGCCCTGTAATTTGTGCATTATCTGCTGGTATGAGGCTGCAGCCCCCAACCTGAAGGGGATGATAGGGTTCAAATTTAAGCTCGGCCGAACCGCGAACACGCACACGTTGACCTTCGAGTTCGGTAGCTTGCCCCCAAACCTCGGAAACGGTTAAGTAAGGATCGCGTTGCTCGCACCCCTGCATACATAGGAGGGCAATGACCAAAAGAATTTCCGTCCAAATCTTTTTATTATGCATATATCCCTTCCACAATGACTACGCTTTGCGTTCGCGGGGCATCGGTGGAGTGAGTGGAATCTTTCCTTGACTGATTTGCAATTGGTTAAGGCCTGGTTTTGAGCGTAAATTTTACCAAAAGCAGAACATACAATAGTTTTTAGAAAAACATCAAGACCTTTTCTCAAAGACATCAGGACCTTTTTCCACAAACGTCAGGACCTTTTATCAAAAACATCAGTACCTTTTTCCAAAGAGGTCAGTACCTTTTCTATAAAACGTTAGGACCTTTTCCTATTGTTAAAGTGACCTGTCTACCCCATATGGGGTGTTCCGTATTAGCTTACCTGATTCTTCTGCTTGATCCTGTTGTCATACATATCTAATCCTACATCATATAACTTTGAGAGCATAGCTATCAGTTGGCGTGGTTAATATCAGTTAATTTCTTTTTATCAAGATGCGAACATCTCGCCTAACATCGATCTCAGTAGAACCCTTTCAAAGGCTTTTTCAATAATAAGCGGATTGCTATGATTTCCGCGCAAAAATCAAATTGTTGGCTCCCACTTACCATCAACATGTGTAGCCTCTGAGTCACCTGGCCAGGGCGGCATAGCGATGCAAATGAACTTCAGTTCCAAATCTGATGAGTTTCTATACTGAAAAGTTGTTCCTACTGGAATATCGATTGACGTGCCTGGAGCGAGAACAGTGACGCAGCTTTCCTTGCCATTGTCTCTCCAAATCTCTCCGTGTCCTTCTAATATGTACCAGAATTCGCTGACGGACCCATGAACGGTCGCTTTATTTACTTGATGTGGCGGAACAGTACTGTGGATCATGTTGCCTGTTTCACCATCCATGATATAACGAATGTCCGCACCTGCTGGCGATTTTGCATCAGGTTGATCTGGAAGCGTGGTTGTCTTCATTTCCTCTCCTTGTGTCTGATATGATTTATTATATTTTTATTATTGGACATATTATGCGTGATCGTAAAATTTGAATATGTTCACCAGTGGTTAGCTAACCAGGATCTAATCCGCCAGCCACCCTATGCAGAGCATTCCGAAATTGCCTTCCTGGATTTCAACCTGCGACCTCTTGACATACACATATAATCCTAAATCACATAACTTCATGATAATAACTGTGAGGTGGTGTGGTTAGGATTTGCTAAGTTCATTTTTGAATTATGCAAGATTTTAGCGCTACTTTCTTAACAACCGCATACGAAATTGGATTTTTTTACCTATTGGCAAATCTGGATTGACGGGGGTAGTCGACGGATATGCATCGAAGGCAGTAAGCATCAATACTGGCTCTACCACCAAAGCATCAAGAGAAGGAATACGCCGCCATGTCCTTTCTACCTCTGATGTGTCGATTACATCAAATATTATTTCGGAGTTTCCGGGAAGAACGAGTTTACCGGTAGATTCATCTTGAAATCCTATCACCTTTGTTAGTGGAAGTTCTCCGAAGTAGAGCTTCTTTAATATTTCAAATTCTCCAATGATTTCAATGTGTACAAATTCTCCATTATTTGCTTTCACAAATATTGGATCGGGTTTCAACAATATCCGGCGAATCCCTGGTTCTTCTGAAATTTGCCTTCGATTCCACATATCCCATAGCAACGTTAAAGGGGAGCCAATCAATTTATGATTTTTATCATGAATTGATATTTGAGTTTGATCTTGTTGCGCTAATTCGGCAAGGATTGCTTTTGAGCCTCCAATTGTGAACTGGCCGGTTCCAAATCCACGAAAATCACAGACACATGGCACAGCTACATACGAGTGCCATTCTTTATTTTGAGCATCGACCAATTTGTATATATCTACGCCGGCATCCTTCGCACGTTTCTTTGCCGCTTTCGAAAATCCACTTGATGAAACTAGTGACCCTTTATTTGCGCCCACATCATCGACCAATCCAAGGAATTCCTCAACAACTTTCACATCTACAGGCCTTGACAAATCTTTGCAGTCAATCACAACAAGGATATCGAATTGACCAATTTTCCTGCGAACTGAAATATCAATTTGCCTTTCGGCACCAGAACGCCGACCCACAATATTATCGTCTAGGGTTACTTCCGCGTCAGGGGAGATCTCCTTTTGAAGTTTTGCGACAAGCTTTTCAAAGCGTTTCCATTTTGGTTCGAGTTTGTCTGACATATTCAGGATTTCATAATCATTCGATTTCCAAAGTAATTCCAAATATTGAATAGTGCACACCCATAATGGTTGGTTGAATTGCTTTTATTGGTGGGTTGTGCACAAACACTATTTTTTCTAGTGCTTCATTCCTTAAACATTTATCTATTGATATTGATAAACAATCTATGACTGCGTTGGTGCCCTCATTATTCGTTCCTGCCCAAATCTGCTTCACTGTAGAGCTAGAAGTGCTTCGAACTAAGTTTATTTTATTTCCAATACACCATTCTCTAATATTCTCCCCCAAGATCAGGTCGGTTCGAATAGTAGCTGCTACGTCCCTAAAAGCAAGAACGATTTGCCCGATTGTTTGACCCTTGTAAATATTTTTGCTGTTTCCAGCATTGATAAGGAAATAGGCATTCTTTACGTTGTATTCTGGCGCAACCAAAGCAAAAGTTATTTCCCTGGTACAGGCATCCCTCTGGTGATATCTTTTACGCCCATTTGTATCGAAAATTAGGCTTTTTTCTCTAAAGCTAAAAACTACTCCTGTGTCTGTAGTAAAGTCTCCTTCTGGCGGATTTAGATAACGGGCATTCAAATAATCATTTCCAAATCCTTTTCGTAATGGAATTGGTCTAAACTCTGATGTACTCTGGGACATTCCTATTTTTCTATAAAAAGCGATCGTAATTTCAGGAATGTGGGCCCGAGGCTCAGGGGAATATGCTTTGTATAGTAAATTGTTACCATCAAAATAAAGACCGCCAGCGCAATACCCCAGTGTGGAATAGTAACGGTTTGATCAAACCAATCTATTAGCAAAAATATTATCTTTTGCCACCATCCTTGTATGAAACCCCATATTACTAAAGCAAAAGGCGCTAAGATTACAACTGTCGAAATTATCTGCGCGACTGTGCTTGTAGCAGGATCTCGAAGAAAAGAAAGAAGTCTCTTTATCATCATCTCACCCAATGCGCCTTCACAGGACGCGCCCACAGAGATGGCAACATCGCCAGTCCGGAAATAATAATGAAGTTGCCAATGCTGGCATGAATAAGCGCACGCTTCGGGGGTAAACACGAAGCATAAGCAAATACCAATACCTGAGCGATCATCGCAGGAAACAGAAGATCCACTGGGCGTAGAGACCGGCGGCGACGCGCTTTTTCGCTTTTTGCCAAGGTAATCATGAGAAATTTGGTTCGCTGGTTAGCATTCATGCGAGAATGGATCTTTCCAATAATCTTTCATTCTCTCTTACGCCCCCCGCCGGGGGTATTTTCTTATAACTCGAAGGTCTGCTTCGTTTTGTAGCCCGCCTTGATGAAGGTTTTATGCTGCCGCGGGAGCGGTAATGCTTTACAGGTGGTCTAAACCGGGGATTATTATATCAAATCAGTACTTATTGGTTTTTTTATACAGTGCTCTGCCATGAATAAAGGGGGAAGTAGACCCTTTCCTCTTGCAGGTTGCTGAGGCTGAAACCCTGCTGGAATAATTACTCAACAGGGATAAAACCTGACAGCGCGATGGTCAGACATCACGCTGTGGCGTTTTGTTTGCAGATGACACGGCAGTGCTGTGTCACTGGGCCTAATCTTTCTTCAACCTGCTTCTGACAAAGCTGATAAAGTACCAAATGATGGCAACGGCCAGAGCCAGGAGCCCGAGGAAAAACAATAATGCGCCAATTGGCATCAGGATGCTGTCCTGTACCATCATAGCTCCATCCCCGGCCGGGGCTACTGTGGATAGACTGTCCCCCACCCGGGCGGTGATAAAGCCAATCACGATCAATACAATGCTGGCAATTAGAGTGTTGCGTTTCATCATTTGGTGTCTCTCCCGTGGAAAAAGTTTTGATAATTGTACATCATCACCACCTTTGTGGATAAAAAATCGAGGAAAAGGTCGCGCAA
>CAZCPP010000360.1:0-4351 GCA_964500655.1 uncultured Anaerolineaceae bacterium
CGGCCTGCCTGAAAGGCAGGGGTTTTAGACCCTATTTACAGACAATAAAAAGAGAACGTAATTGCCATCCGGACTCCAGCGCGCATCACGATAGCAACAGACACCGTCTATCGGGTTGATTTGACTCATTTCTTGGGTTGAATTGTCGAAGAGATACAGGTTGCCAAAACCCTCATTTCGAATGAAATCGTTGAACAGGAAGAGTTTGTCACCATTCCAATCGAAGTCAGGGATTTCAGGTCTGTATTGAAATCCCTCTGGGAGGTAGTCCATAGGGGGAAAATCGGTCAGTGGAACAATATTTACTCCGGGGCAGGAAGAAATCTCTAACAAGCGAATTCTTTCGTTGAGGCGTGATGCGGTATCCAAATAAGTTATGGCAAGCTGTTTACCATCATTTGACCAACGGATATCTTGGGCAGCAGCCAGATTATAAAAACAACTGTTTTCCATCGCCATGAGATCGGACTTTGTTTCAACTTTTTTTAATACTTCCTTATCAAACGGGACAACAAAAAGTTCGCGATTGAGACTAATTGCTACTTTAGTACCATCTAGGGAAATGCGAAATCCTTCGAAAAACTTGGATCGTTGCTTGAAGCAAATCAGGGTTTCAATTTGGTCTGTAACGAAATCCACTGAAAACACACATGTGCCCGAAATAAATAACACACTCCTGCCATCCGGCAGCCATTGAAGATGAGATCTAGCAGAATTTGAGTCGGTCACTTGAATTACGTCTGAACCGTCTGGGTTCATGAGCCAGATATTTCTCCCTGAAACAAAAGCGGTTTTATCCATTGATCCTGGGACCGGTATGGCAGTCGGAACCGGTTCGGTAGGAGTACTCTCAGAAATTGGAATTGCTGATTCTCGTAAATCTATAGTGGGGGTGATTGATATTGTTTCGTTCGATAAATTTCCAACAAAAAAAGTTCCGACAAGTGCTATCAATAAAGCCATGCCTCCAACCATAACCCATGTTCGCATGCGAGGAGAAACAGCCGGAAGGTTATTCAAACGCTTTGCAGTTACTGAAGGACTTTTTACCTGGCTACCAGATGCAGCCTGGTTAAGTGCAAGAGCTACATCCCTGGCTGTAGGATACCTACTTCCTTTCTCTTTTGCCATGGCTGTCTTAATGACAGTACTCACTTCCTTTGGCAAATCAGGATTAATTATTCGAATGTCAGGAACGGGGTCATTGATGTGCTTATATATCACTCCCATAGGTGTAGTCGCTTCATAGGGTTGTGCGCCGCTTAACAAATGGTAAAGGATTACACCCAAACCATAAATATCACTACGTTTATCAATCTCTCCTGTTTTGGCTTGCTCAGGGCTCATATATGCAGGTGTGCCGACCACCAAGCTCCCCGTCAGATTGGAGGCTGCTGTTTCGATCTTAGCAACACCAAAGTCTGAGATGAATGGATCACCGTGGCTGTCAAAGAGAATATTGTCAGGTTTTAGATCGCGATGAATAATGCCTTTGTCATGTGCATAGGTAAGTGCGTCTGCTAGTCGTTCAATGATACGGACCGCATCCTTCAAGTGGAGGCTGCCCTGATTGAGTCGGTCAGCTAAGGAGCCTCCTGTCATAAAACGCATAACAAAATATGGCAAACCAGCATCCTCGCCCACATCGTAAACCGGGACGATGGCAGGATGTTCCAATTTTGCAATTGTCTTGATCTCCCTATGGAAACGTTCTTTGAACTGAGGATCGTGCAGAAATTCAGGCGGCAGAACCTTAAGTGCAACTTCTCGTTCGAATATTGGATCATATGCCCGATAGACTGTGGCCATTCCCCCTCGGCCTAATTCTTCAATAAGTTCATAACGATTGAGTTTTGTTGGCGGCATAGGTTGAGTATAACCATCAGCTGTAAATGGCGCAAGGATGGATGCTAAAATTTTAACATTCTGCAACAAGAAGATTACCATTTAAACTAGTGGGTTCTTCACTCAGGGAAAAAAGTTTCTTATTAGCACATAGCTAAGGTATTCAGACAAGTGAACAATCACCCCCTTATCCAAGAAAGAAAAATATGGATCCAAATCGCAAGCACTGGAACGAACAGCAAAAATTACTTCGTCAAGCATTGACAAAGCCAGGCAACCATCAAAGGGCAATTGAACTATTCTTGCACCAGCATGCAATGGTGCATCGAGAAGAGATGTCGCAAATGGGCTTACATTCCTTTGTCGATGATGTCTGGCAAAATGCAGGCGAGGCAACCGTTCGCTGCGTGCCGCCCATATTCGAGCATTCCATTGCCTGACTGATATGGCATTGTGCCCGCATTAAAGATATGGCTATGAACTGGCTGCTTGCAGGAACACCACAGATCTTTCATCAGGATAATTGGCAAAAAAATCTAAATATCAAGATTCGTCACAGTGGCAATGTGGTCATGGACAAACGAGATGTAACCGAACTTAGCTAGGTTATTGACATTAATACCCTTAAAGAATATCGCCTCGCCGTCGGTCGCTCAATACAGGAAGCTGTGAAAAAACTTGACCCGATTGAATTCAAAGATAATGTTGATCCCGCCCGATTGCGGGAACTATTACATAATGGCTCGGTGGTAAAAGAAGCCGGCGATCTGCTAACATACTGGGACAATCTAACGAAAGCTAGTTTACTACTGATGCCGCCCACAAGACACAATTTCGTACATTTGAATGAGGCCTTGAAAGTAAAGAATTTATGTTAACGGCTAATATCATAGAGATAAGCATTCCCACCTAAACCCTCAAAACTATCAATGAGCACACCAAATTTGCTAATATGATTAAGATAATATGTCTGAGTATCTTCCTCTTGACAATTCAAACAATCATATAGCTCAGAAAAAATAAACCAGACTCGACTATTCCCAACCAGTCTGTCCACATCGTCTTCAAAGTTCTGAAGAGCAACTCGCTTGCTGGGGCTGTACACACCAATAGTGATGCTACCTGTATCAAGGCCATAAAATGGGGCATAGTAATTAAATACGGGATCGGTATTATGAAAGACATATACAATATCGTTTAGCTGTCGATTTTCAGCCACATATTCCATAACTGCTCTGATATCGCTTGTTTGCCTTGAAACAGCATTTTCATATGTATTTGGCACAATCTGCCAGACCACCGCTAAAGCAATTAGTCCACTGAAGATTGCTGCAAATTGAGGATTCCATTTTGAAATAAGCCAATATATTCCGCGCATGCCTTCAGCCATAAGCAAGAATGCAAATGGTATAAGAAATAGCATGAACCGGTTTTTGAGAGGATAGCGCTGAAATGCTGATGTAATCATGGTCATGACAAAAGGTAGTATAACTAACAAGGCGATCTTCCGATCTCTTAACCAGAGAGATATAGCACCAATCGAGCTAAAGACAATGGTTGCCAAAGACAAAACATTATCAGCTCTGTGATATGCAAAGAACAAGAAGGAATAAAAGGTGCTGATGTACCAGGCTTTATTACTCCAGGGTGGCGATGGAATATAAGCTTTCCGCCAGTATTTAATCAGGTACTCATCCGCGACAATATGACGCAAAGAAACCAAATACTCTAAGCCAAAGCTGGCTATCCATCCAATTCCAATGCCAAGGATCCATCCCCAGGGGGCATATCCTCTTCGGGTGAATTTTTCAAGAAGTAAAACTAATCCAATCCCGGCCAGAATGAAAACGGACGGGTGGGAGATCCAAATCATAAATGAACCGATAATACCCAGCGTCAAAAAATCTTTTGCCCTAACATTCTCTTTGAGACAATTTCCCGCCAGAAAGATCAGCATTAATGCAATCATGACATCGCTGGAATATTGTTTGAGTTCCGAAGAATAGTATATTAACCACCAACTGACGGCAAAGAGCACAAGGGCAAACAATCCGGCTATGCCAAGGTGCTCTCTGGAAAAGCGATAGATAAAATAAACAGCCAAGATTCCAGCCATCAACGGGAAAAGTCGCATGCTATATTCTTGGTTCCCAAAAATGATGAGGGAAAGTTTCTCAATGAACAAAAACCCGATAGGCGCCGCCTGATGGTAATCCAATAGTTTGGTCAGTTCAATGAAATTGCGAGTGACAAGGTTCATCGCCAAACTGGCTTCATCTCCCCAAAACGAACGATTTAAGAGATACAAACGAATCCGTATAAAGATTCCCAATAAAACAAAACCCCACCACAAACACTTTGATTCTAAGAGCGATTCGACTTGTATCCATGTTTTTTGCATTGTTATCCTTTACATCCTGTCAGAATAGCTGCATTATACATGGTCACATATTCAGGACTTTGCCCGTTTAGGTTGAATAACAGGCTGAATCGACAAGGGAAAAGA
>CAZCPP010000361.1:0-4346 GCA_964500655.1 uncultured Anaerolineaceae bacterium
TCATTTTACACCCCCATATCTGGGGGCTACCACGCTAATTCCTAGAGAGCCATTTCGAGCGAGGCAACTAGGGATCGTTTTTTCTTGTATACTTATTCAAATGCAGATAATAAGTTTCGTCAGGAAGGAAAATGGACCATGAAAGCAATCGATACTTGGAATACAAGTAGTAAAGCGACTATCTCTTTTGAGCTATTTCCGGCCAGGTCTGAAAAGGGAGCGGCCAGCCTGGAGAAAACAATTGCCACATTGGCGGAATTAAAGCCTGATTTCGTTTCTTGTACATTCGGAGCTGGCGGTTCGACGCGTGAAGGCTCCCGTCAGCTTATCCACAAGTTAAAGCACGAAAAGGGGTTGGATGTGATCGCCTATTTTGCCTGTTATGGCTTGGGGCCAAATGATATCGTCTCAGTGCTGGATAGCTATCAGGAGATTGGGGTTGAGAATATCCTGGCTGTGCGGGGGGACGAACCACGGGAGGAGGGCTTCGAAGCGCATCCAGAGAGTTTGCCACACGCATCTGACTTGGTGACCTTCATCCGACCGCGATATGATTTCTGCCTTGGAGTGGCTGGTTACCCCGAGGGACACATTGACGCGACCAGCAAAGAAAAAGACTTAGAATACTTGAAATTAAAAGTCGATTTAGGAGCCGAGTATATCATTACCAACTACTGCTATGATAATCAATACTTTTTTGACTTTGTGGAGCGCTGTCGGGGTGCAGGGATAGAGGTTCCCATATTGCCGGGAGTCATGCCGATCTATAGTGTTAAGATGATGGAGATGTTGGCTGGTTTGTGTGGCGCAACCATCACGGATGAGATCAACCAGGGACTGGCCGCCTTGCCTGAAGATGATAAAGAAGCCCTGTTAGCATTTGGGATTGAGTTTGCAACCAGTCAATGTGTGGGTTTACTGGAAAGCGGCGTGCCGGGATTACATTTCTACACCATGGATCGTAGTGCTTCTAGTAAAGCTATCGTGGAGCGTTTACGAAACGAAGGATCATTGTAAGTAAAAAGAGCCTTCAAAAAAGAAAACTCTGGAGGTTTCTGGCACTGCATGGATATCAGTGAAACCGGGTATGGTATCTCATGCAAATAATTTTTCTTACCCTCAATATCAAAATGCTTGCACAAGTAGGGACTTTCTTATGGAAGCTCTGTAGGTTGAAGAATGTCTATAAAGTTTCCTCAACTATATTCAACGAGAATGTAACCAAGGACGGTCAGCAAAATGAGGATACCGACCACATAGAAAATCAGTTTATCTTGTTTCATGACAAGATATGCTACATATAGCTATTCTAGTTGGACTTCACTAGTAAGTAGAACACCAACCCAGCAGCTAACAGGGTGGTCAAGCCAAGAATGACGAGTATTTTCGTTCTCCTTTTTTCCGGATCCAGTTCAGACCATTTTGGTTCTTCCTTCCACTTGCTGCGGTTTATCAAGCCAACCACCATAAAGATTGCCCCCATTCCTAATAGCCCAAGATTGTCAGTTGCGATTCCAATCGGTAGCCAGGTGATACCAAGGATGAAAAAGACGCGATAGTCTGGTTCTATCTTTTCACCTTTGTTTCGATTAATCGCAATTACTGCAAAAAGGACTATTAGTATTACAATACCGATGATGGTTAGTAAGATTGGGGTGTCCATTAGAATATCCCTTCCTTTAGATCAATACCTTCGCCATTTTTGAAAATTTCTTCTCATCAACTGTAGATAGGAGCTGTTCATCGCCAAGTTTGAAATTGAATTAAAAATCTGTCTGGGTTTTAGCGGACATATTTTTAATTTATTGCTAAGACGGTTCAGAAATTTCTGGTAGAGAAGACCATGAAGCTGTCAGGTTTTATTTTGGCGAAGGTATTGTTTAGATTATAAGCACTATTTCTATTACGTAATTGAGAGTCGCTGGTAGCGACGCTCAATTACGTCATTTTACCGATCAACTCCAACCACACCACCCAGGGCATTGAGTTTCAGTGTCCAGGTAGAGCCGATCTGAAATTGCTGGAACTCGGTGACATCATCGGGGGTATAGCTCTTTTGGCCTTTTTCCGAATTGGATGTAACTGTTAAATCTTCCGATTGATTACCAAGACGCTGATCCGAACTGATGTTGGGCTGTTCGTAAATCGGGAAGGTATCGTGCCCCTCCAGCGTGTAGGTCTGGATGGTAGTCCATTCATCCACAGTGTAATCGCAGTATTGTTCCGTCTCGGTATGGCAATCTTCCACTACTTCGGCAAAGCCATCACCGCGGTCGATGGTCTTTTCCTCACATACTTCTTGGCTATCATCCCAGCAAGAGACGTTATATGCGTCCGAGGGCGGGCTACCACGCTCATCATCGTAGTCAATTGCGCTGATTTCTTGAACAGGAACGGATGTCTTCCAGTACACGTCGGTCACAGTGGCCTGTACAGAGGATGTTGGCATAAACAGCAAAAAAGCAATCGCCACACAACAAAGCAACAGCACCCCACCAATTGCCCCCCAAATCTTCCAGTTGGGTTTCTTTTTTTCCTGTCCAGGTGCAGAAAATGGTATCGCTCCAGATGCAGCTTTGGGCTGCACAGGTTGCGCAGCACGCGGCAATGGGCCCCCGCACTCTATGCAGTTTGATTTATCCCCCGAGTTTTCCGCTCCACAGTTGGCACAGGTCACATTTTCCAGTTCCCTCGCCGACATATTGATCTCTCGACCCGCCTGGCGAGCTGCACCCTCGCTTAAATCACCGCCACACTGCGAGCAGGTTTCTGCCGTAGACGGATTGCGCGTACCGCAAAATCCACAGTGGATGTCTGCGCCGCGCTTTCTCAGCTCGCTGGCTTTTTCATTGGCAACAAATTTTTTCTGGGCAGGGGCTTCAAATTGCACATCTTCTGGCTGGGGCGCACCACAACTAGCGCAGGCCTTGTCAGAGCCCTTGTTGCGCGTTTCACAATTCGGGCAAGTCCACTCTAGCTCGATAAAGCCTTTACTTTTGCGGGTCATCATACCTCCTCATTGCGTCCTTTATGAAAATCCTTTAAGAAATTTTATCCTATCTTTGCTTCGTCCACCGTACCCCATAGGGGGCATGTTCAGCGCCAGTGAGGCGCTACCTTAGTCAAATTAAAATCCATGCCACTGGCGGACTTCATACAACCGCGATTCGACATCTGGCTCACCATGTGGACATTTATCCTCCGCTTCGAACTCCACCCCCTGTCCTGCCAGCGCTTCAAAGACCGCTCCCACCCCATTTGCAACATTCGCTGGATCGTAACCACCCTCGAGCACAAATACGATTTTTCCTTCACAATGCTCACCTGCTAATTCCACCAGACGTTTTGAAATTTCAAAAAATCCAGCTGACGAGAGTCCTAACATAGTGAGCGGGTCGCTCCAATGCGCATCAAAACCTGCAGAGACAAAAAGCATATCCGGTTTGAATGTTTCCATCATCGGCTGGATAATTTCGTCAGCAATGCGCTCAAAGGCCTGATCGCCTGCATAGGCGGGCAAAGGCACATTGACAATACGTCCTTTGGCATGTGGCGCATCCCCAACATGACCTGTCCCCGGATAGATTCCCGATTGGTGCGTGGAAAGATAAGCGCTACGATCATCATCAAGAAATGATGCTTGTGTCCCATTACCATGATGCGCGTCGTAATCTACCACCAACACGTGCTCCAAGCCTTGTGCCAGCGCGTCACAGGCAGCTACTGCTATGTTATTGAACAGACAGAATCCCATAGCTTGATTTGGTTCAGCATGATGCCCCGGCGGCCGTACGATTGCGAAGGCATTCTCTACTTCTCCGGCAATTACTGCGCGCGTGCAAGTCAATGTCCCCCCAGCAGCCTGCAAAGCATCCTCGAACGATGTCTGTGTGACGAAAGTAGGAGCATAATCAATGATGCCAGGGGCTTCTTCGTTACAAACCCGTTCCAGACCTGTGATCAAGCTCGGGACATGTACGCGCGCGATTTCTTCATGCTTAGCAGAAGTAACTTCCAGCCTTTCGGCCTGCATTGAATCTAGCTTTGGAAAAAGTTCATCCAATCTGCTCGGACGTTCTGGGTGATCGGGATATGCATGTTTAGGGGATGGGACATAGGCATAAGCGCTGGTCATGGTTTTATTATACGTTATCCCGTGGGGGCGGTTCCCCAAATTGAATTTTAAAGACCAACAGGCACCGAAGTGCCTGCAGGTCATGAGGGGGGAGGGACACCACCGTCTGTTCAGCATGGGGGGGACATGCTGCCCAGATTGTTCGGTGGGTGACACCTACTGATGCTTGCATAAAAAGCTAAACTGTAGTTTGATAGAAGCATGAGCACAA
>CAZCPP010000362.1:0-4318 GCA_964500655.1 uncultured Anaerolineaceae bacterium
GACCTGCTAACGCGCAACTTGCTATGGGGCTTGACTAAAACGACTTCATAGAAGGTGATGAGCGTACCGCATGCTTTCCTACCAAGGCTCTGCAAACCAGTTGGTGCCCATAACAGATGCCCATTTGTGCGATGCCATTTTCCCTGGCTATATTAATAAAGCTCACAGCTTTTTTTGTGAACGGCGCCGGTTCCGTGATGGAAAGGGCAGAACCGGTGTGAATGACGTGCGTATAGCCATGATCAAGTAGATCATCAAAGAAGGAAGCCTCCGTGTCGATAAAAAGCGCCTCAACTTGTGCATCCGCCGGAAGCCAGAACTTGATGGCTGGAGTTTCACTTTGGTCTACAGAATAATCAAGGATTAATATTTTTTTATGGCTCATTGGAGTTTTCCCAAATCTAACTCTTTTTACTATCAAGTTCCCAGAATTCAGCTCCGTTATCGTGCAGAATTCGTTTGGCGATAACGAGCGCAAGCTCGAGGTCGAAATAGTTGCGCTCCACCAGGTCAGTCAGCACGTCGACGATCAAATCTTTTGCCAGAATCAGTGAAGCGTAGGATTGTTCCAGTATATCGTGATCTCCACCCCAGGCGAATATCTTGCTCATGGGTACCGTCTCAATCCAGGAAGTCAGCGCCCGGCGAAAAGCGGAGGGTGAGATATGTGTCAGCCAGCAACCGTTGATGTAGACATTGGGGAAATACTTGGCCATCAGACCTGCTTGCTCGATCCAGGGATAGCCACCGTGGAACAAATCCACGCGCAGGTCCGGAAAGCGGCGGAAGAGCTCATTTAACAAGGTCGGCTTGGAATTTTCCAGCGTATTCCCAATACCGGCGTGCATGCCTGCATGAATTTGCAACGGCACTCCGGATTTGACACACATCTGGCAAAGAAAATTCATCATGTAGTCTTGATAGACGGTTTTCTCAGCCAAGGGTGAATTTGGCAAGCCTCTCTTGAAAACCATGGCAGCTTCATCTTTTGTTGGATTTGAATATTCGATCCGCCGGTTATAGGCCAACCCGCTTTTGAAACCCGTTGCACCGGCCTGTAGGTAACTCCGAAACCGAGACTCGAAATGCCCTAACCATTCCTCGAAATCAGTTGTTGGATACATCTCGATTGTTTCAAGCAAGCCGCGCTCTTCGTGAATGAAGGCATCCATACGACCGATATGCACCAGCTGGTGGTCGCCTGCCTCCAGGGCTGCGAATTGATCTGCCTCCAGCTTGCCATCCAATATTGTGGCTCTGACTCCCATTTGTTTACACAGTTCAGCGCCCTTACCTTTGTGCTCACTGCTGTAAATCAGCATGCGCTCGGAAGCTTCCCGCCAGTGGTCGGTGAAGATATCCTGCTCTGATATTCCGTATAATTCTTGCAATCCCTTTAGCAGGTAGCGAAAATAGGCCGTGTTGCGAACTTTATCCAGATACGGCCGAATAACCTCCCAGGCTGCTTCAGTTCCTTCGGGGATAGTCGGATTGCCAAGATAATCTAAAGCCTCAGAACCAAACCCATAGCCGGCAGCAGCCATGTCGCCCCCAACAAATAAATTGTATATAAAATGCGGAAGATCGTACACTGGCCCATCTTCAACAGAGAACGAGCGCCAGGCCTCTTCGTGATGGTTTATAACCGGCATCTCGGTGATGGCGCCAGCTATCTCATCCCGAACCGACCTTGTCATCTGTCGCACTCCTTCCTATACATTAGAACTTTAATCTAATCTGTGCAGTTTTCGTCCTTGCAATCGCATTCAATCCCGGCTGCTTTTTCGAAGGCTTCTTTGCCCTCATTGTAGGAAAAGTAGATCAACCCAATCGCCCCCAGGCTATCCACAAAACCAAAACCGGTAAGTTCGTACACTAAACTTGAAATCAGCAATACCACAGACATATAAAAACACACTAAGGTGCAATTCGCATCTGCCAGAATGGGCATCGAATTTAATGTATGGCCGACCTTGCGTTTTCCTGCAATCAAGGCCCACATTGCTACGATCGAAATGATTGAAATGATCAATCCTGGGATGGTGGTTTCCGGTTTATGCCCGATGATGATGTTGTAAACTGCGGTCATAGCTAAGCCCACTACCAAGATATAAAAACTGGTCCCGGTGATGCGCAATGCCGTTCTTTCGAAGGCGGAGCGATCAGTATCCGGATTTTGACGGATGCGGAGTACCATCGCCAGGATCCCAATTCCTGACATGACCTCGATGAAACTATCCACGCCAAAGCCGAACAGGGTTAATGTTTCGTCAGAAACTCCGAAGAAGATCGCGATCAACCCTTCGGCCAGGTTGTAAAAAATGGTAAAGATCGCCAGCCAAAGTGCGTAAGTCCAGTAACGGCTAAGAGTGTTTTTTTCGATAACTGTTGTCATAAGTTTCCAGTCTTATTATTGTTCGGTGATTACCAGGTCAACATAATCAAAACGCTTGGCCAGATCACCAACATAGATTCCAATCGATCCACCGTATTCTCCGGGAGTGACGGCTTGTATGGTAAATGTAACAGTATTGGTCTTTCCCGGATGAATGCTGTGATTATAGTTGAAGGTTTTAATGCCAGATATTGAGTAATCCTTTTTCATATCAGGGTCTGTGGAAAGGACGATGGCACCATCCAAAATAGAATCGTCAAGCATCTCATCCAGGTCAATATCAGATACCGGTATATCCGATGAGCCAGTGTTTGTCATCGTTATGACCAGCTCGAAGGTCTCACCTTCTTTTACAAGATTGGGCATGGAATAATCCGCAGAAAGCCCTTCGGGTTCTCCACCGTATTTTGCCAATAGGCCAGCTCCTCCAGCCATGGGAATAACACAAACACAAACTGCAATCGCCAACACACCCAGGCAGCCCCACATAATATATTTTTTGGTCCGTTGATCTCCAGTATTAGATTGCGAATCGTCGATCCCAAAAGAGTGTTCCATTTGTATTCCTCATTTCAGTAAATCATTCAACGCCGCCAGGAAAAGCGTGATGTTTTCCTTGCTGCTGGAGTAGCCCATCAAGCCAACGCGCCAGACTTTGTCTGTCAGTGCGCCAAATCCGGCGGCGATTTCGATATTGTACTCACTCAACAGTTTCGCGCGAACGGCATGCGGATCGATCCCAACCGGAACCTGCGCGGTGGTCAGGGGGGGAGTCTGTACTCTAACGGGATGAAGGGATCAACGCCCATATCCTCCAGTCCTTTCCATAACAGTTGCGCATTGCTACGCATGCGAGCATGCACGTTCTCCAACCCCTCCTCATGGATCAACCGCAGCGCTTCGCGCAGTGCGTAATGCAGACTGGCAGAAGCGGTGTGATGGTAGCCATGCTTTTCCCAGTAGTGCACGTATTGTTTCAGATCCAGGTAAAACGATGAAACCGGTGTGTCACGTTTCTCGATGACTTCCTGTGCACGCGGACTCACTGTTATCGGTGCCAGCCCGCTTGGCGCCCCCAGTCCTTTCTGGCTGGCAGAATAGGCCACATCCACTCTCCATTCATCAACGTTTAGTGGGATGCTGCCCAGCGAGGTGACTGTGTCCATAATGACAAGTGCGCCCTGTTCATGTGCTGCCTTCACGATCTCTTTTACGTGTAACTGTTCTGCACCGGTAGAGGTCTCTGCATGTACAAAAGCGAAGATTTTATATTTTTTCTTAGCGAGCGCAGCCTCAATTTCTTCCACTTCAAAGATTTCCCCCAACTGTTTGCTGACTCGCTCCACGTTTGCGCCCTGGCGAGTGGCGATTTCCGCCAGCCGCTCCCCAAAATAGCCGATGATGGCGACCAGCACCTTATCACCAGGTTCGATCAGGTTTGTCAGCGCAGCTTCCATACCGGAAGTGCCAGTCCCGGAGAGCGCAAAGGTCCATTCGTTTTTTGTCTGGAATACATAGCGTAACAGGTCTTGCTCTTCCTTGTAAATACTCAACAGGTCGGGGTCAAGGTGTCCAACTGGTGGAGTGGCCATCGCACGTACTACCCGCGGGGCGGCCATTCCAGGCCCGGGTCCAAGTAAGATGCGGGAATGCGGGTTAAGGTCAGCGTAGATTTTTGAAGTCATGATTACTCCGAATGATTTTTTGATTGCCTAAGTTTATCCTATAATTTTCACCAAGCAATAAAATATGAACGTGATAATTTAATCAAGCGTTTGGATGGTTGAGAAATAATCGTTCTAGGGTACACTTGTTGTGGTTCATGTTATAAAAAGTAGGAGATCAAAAATGAGAAAATATATCGGTTTACTGATTCACTGACATATTTGAGTAGCAGGTATTCTCGGTAGCACCGGGGCAAGG
>CAZCPP010000363.1:0-4314 GCA_964500655.1 uncultured Anaerolineaceae bacterium
AAACGGCCTGCCTGAAAGGCAGGGGTTTTAGACCCTATTTACAGACAATAAATTTAATGCACCTAATATCGTAGCATCTCAAATTAAAAATACAATAGCAACATCATTGCCATCAAAATTATCCAATTTATTCAAATTGCCAGAGAAGAATTCACACACATAATTTCCCCCAACCATTGTTTTTAAGAAAGAAGTGGCGAATATCCCGCCACTTCTTTACTGAATTTTACAACTGAACCCGTATTTTCTCAGCCGTGTCTTTGTAAGTCTCTAGCTTTTCACGCTCTTTAGCGACTACTGCCTCTGGAGCTTTCTTTGCAAAATCACCCGCCAACAATTTTTCCAGGCGCTCGATGTGTGCTTCAGCCTCAACCAGTTCTTTCTGCAGGCGTGTACGTTCCTGCTCCAAATCGACCATGCCAGCAAGTGGCAGGTAAATATTTGTTGATCCAACGACCAGAGAAATTGCATCATCTGGCTTTTCATCAATAGTTTTAAAAACTTCTGCATCAGTGCCAGATAAAGCTGAAACCATACCAGAATACTCATTAAAAATATTGAATTTGTCCTTCGACACAAATGTTGCGGGAATACGTTTAGACGGCTGGACACCTTTCTCTGCACGAGTATTACGAATGGAACGCACTACATCTTGTATATGTGTAAAATCAGCAATCTTTTCTTCTTCCCAGCCTTCTTCCTCGCGTACCTCAGGCCAGTTCGCTACGATAATTACATCTGGCCAGTCTTTGATTAATTCTTCTAATGGAGAATCCTGTAAAGCACGGCGCAGATGACCCCATAGTTCCTCGGTCACGAAAGGTGTGAAGGGGTGCAGCAAGCGCAGGCTCATATCCAATACACGCGTCAATGTCTGCACGGTGGTATAAGCGCGTGCGCCGCCCTCAGCAAGTTGTCCCTTGGTAATCTCCACGTACCAATCGGCAAAGTCAGACCAGAAAAAATCATAGATCTGCCGCCCGGCTTCCCCGTACTGGAAGGTCTGGAATAACCGCTCCACATTGCGAATCAACTCTTGCAGCTTGGCCCAAATCCAACTGTCCGCAAGCGTCCATTCAGAGGCTGCATCCGGTTTGCTTTCGATTTGCCCAATCGCAGAGATCGTAAAGCGCCCCGCGTTCCATACTTTATTGGCAAAGTTTCGATTGGCTTCTACCTTGCTAACAGCCAGATTCATATCATTGCCCGGCGTAGAGCCTACCAACAGCGTGAAACGCAAGGCATCAGTCCCTAGTTTATTCATGACCTCGAGTGGATCGATCACATTGCCATAACTCTTAGACATCTTGCGCCCGGTTTCATCGCGGATCAGGCCGTGCAGGTACACAGTGTGGAAAGGCGCCTCTTCCGTGAACTCCAGCCCGTCCATAATCATTCGTGCTACCCAGAAGAACAGAATGTCGTAACCAGTTTCCATGTAGGAGGTCGGGTAGAAATATTTAAAGTCGGGCGTTTCGTCCGGCCAACCCAGGGTAGAGAACGGCCACAACCCCGATGAGAACCAGGTATCCAACACGTCAGGATCCTGCTCGATTTTCTTCGAGCCGCAATGGGCACACTCGGTTGGGTCTTTGCGCGCCACGGTCTGCTCATTGCAGTCCGTACAGTACCAGACCGGGATACGATGTCCCCACCACAACTGGCGGCTGATGCACCAGTCCTTGATGTTTTCCAGCCAATTGAAGTACACTTTTTCGAAACGCTCAGGCACAATACGGATATCGCCGTTCTTAACCGCAATCAACCCTTTTTCAGCCAGCGGGGCGATCTCAACGAACCATTGCGTTGAGATCATCGGTTCGATTATCTCACCTCCGCGTTGCGAACGCGGGATGGTGGTGGTGTAAGGCTCTTCTTTGATGACCAAATCCTCGGCGCGCATATCTGCCCACATCTTCTCGCGACACTCGAATCGATCCTGACCCTGGTACTTGCCACCATTTTCGTTGATCTTCGCTTCCTGATCGAGAATCGAAATTACAGGCAGATTATGACGTTGAGCGATATCATAGTCGTTCAGGTCATGGCCTGGTGTGATCTTCAAGGCACCAGTGCCAAACTCGCGGCTGACGTAATCATCTGCAATAACGGGGATTTCGCGTCCCAAAATGGGCACTATGGCGGTCTTACCGATGAACTTCTGATAGCGCTCATCTTCAGGGTGCACAGCCACGGCCGTATCACCCAGAATCGTCTCCGGACGAATAGTTGCCACAGGGATGTGGTCATTTGATTCTTTGAGCATATATTTGAAGTAATACAGCGTGGCTTCTTCCTCACTGTATTCCACCTCCAGGTCTGAGACGGCCGTTTTCAGCCCGGGCGACCAGTTGATCAGGCGAGGGCCACGGTAAATCAGTCCTTTCTCATAAAGGGAGATAAAAGCCTCTCGGACTGCCCGAGACAGGCCCTCGTCAAGGGTGAAGCGTTCGCGGTCCCAATCGCAGGAGGCGCCCAGGCGTCGGATTTGGTTCTGGATCATGCCGCCGTATTTTTCCTTCCATTCCCAAGTCCGGCGCAAAAACTCATCACGTCCAATTTCTTCGCGTGAGGCACCCTCCTTGCGCAGCATATTTTCCACTTGCAGTTGTGTGGCAATGCCGGCATGGTCACTACCAGGCACCCATAATGTGGAGAAACCTTTCATGCGGTGATAGCGAATCATCAGGTCTTCCATGCTGACAAACATGGCATGCCCAAGATGCAGTTCACCGGTCACATTCGGCGGCGGAATAGAAATCACAAATGGTTCAACATTCGGATCGAAGTCCGGTTTATTCGGGTCATTATGCGGCTTGAAATAACCGCCCGCTTCCCACATGGCATAGATGCGAGCTTCAGTAGCTTTGAAATCGTAGGCTTTTGGTAGTTCATACTTTGACATAAGTATCTCCACGAGTGAGTTAATTTCTGGAAACAGAGTCGATTATGGATTGTTCTAATGAATAAACAGGCTCCCAGCCCATTTCGTGCTGGATTTTCTTCCACGAGCAGGCTTTATCGATAACCATTTCAGATGGACGACGGATACCGGGATTCAACCGCAACAAATCCATGATCCACAGAATCGCATCCAACAATCGGACCCCTGCACCTGCTACCGGAAGAATAAGCTGGTTCTTGCCCATCGCTTGCAATGAGAGCTTCGTAAACGTGAGCATATCTTCATTATGTGCCGTGACGATGTAACGTTCACCGCTACGTCCTTTTTTTAGTGACAGCAAAACAGCCTGCGCGACATCGCGCGCATCCACAAAACTGTTGATATATGAGAGCATCGGCAAAACAGGTAGGAAGTGTGCCATGCGGAAAATGGCCTCTATGCGTTCAGACCCGGGGCCAAGTACTACGCTGGGATTGAGCGTGACAACGCGCATACGATTCTTCAGCTTTTTAATTTCCATTTCGCTGACTAGTTTGCTATATCCATACATGTCATGTTGACGTTTATATTCCATATCTGGATACATGCTTTCATCAGAGATCTGTGGTGGGTCAATACCAACTGCCGAAATGGAACTGATAAATATAAAGTTCTCGCAACCAGCATCCAATGCGGCTTGAGAAAGGTTCCGTGTACCTACCACATTTGATTGAAAAATTTTCTCAGCATCTGATCTCCGAAAAGAAACCATAGCTGCAACGTGGATGATAGCATCAACATCTTCAAGTTCATGTGCATACGTATCTAGCCGAGATAAATCACCTTGAATCCAACGAACACGCTCCAATTTTTCAACACTCAGCACCGTAGTACGGTGTATACGCCCCAACACACGCAGCTCTGCTAGCGGGTCATGATCGTGAAGTGCTTTCACGATGTATTGGCCCAGAAATCCAAAACCACCAGTAATGAAGTAAGTCGTCATAATAATCTCGTTTCAAGAGCCCGACAGGTTTGGCATTTAAGTCACGATGCTTATTAGTCCGTTAAACAAAAAACGCCCTGTCCGCTTTGAGGACGAAGGCATTGCTCCGCGGTACCACCTCAATTCACCCGTTTGAGTGCTCTCTGTAGCTGGCTATCACCAGCCCGCGCGATAACAGGCGCTCCCGTGTTGGTCTACTCAGCCAGTGGCCTTTCTTCAACAATCATTCCGGGCGACATTCAGCGGCGGTTCCCTGCGGAGGCTTCCAGTCAAGGGCACTCCTTCTCTATCAGTTCGACACACGCTTACTCCTCCCAGAGTAAGTTTTGCTGATTATACATCAAAAATGTGAGACAAGTGACCCCCGTTAAATGGCTCTCTAGGAATTAGCGTGGTAGCCCCCAGATATGGGGGTGTAAAATGA
>CAZCPP010000364.1:0-4311 GCA_964500655.1 uncultured Anaerolineaceae bacterium
ATTAGTGGACGGCATGCTCCGGAATCCGTGGACGACATGCTCCGGATTTTGCAAATTCCACTACCCGCAAAGATCGGGTACAGATATCCCCCTAACCAACCACCAACCGTGATGGCCGGGGTCAGGGATGAGATTTTCCTGGGAATGATGCGGTATTGCGCCACAATCATGGGGATAAATGCCACCCACATCAGAGGCCATAAATCATAAGGCGGGAAAGCCAGGAACAGCAGCAGGCCGCTCAAGGCCGATAAAAGAACTGCTATCAGGGTACGAATAATGGGTTTATTCATCGGGTATTCCTCTTTCCGATAGTTATATTGCGAAGTTATTCTCTCGTCAAACTCTGGAGCAGGATGTGGATGTCATACGGTTACCCCAAATGCAACAGCAATATCCAATAGATCTTTGTTTTTCTGAACACCAACGGCTTGCGTTAACGACTGGTAATGCGGAGTAGCGGAATTGATGAAAATTAATTTCGTCATTTTTTTCCACTCAGTTAAAAAAAGACCACTGTCAAAAAACAGCAGTCTTTGCGTATCCACAAGCTTTGATGTAGGAACAAGAATTATGCTTTACCCTGCTTGGATTGGTACATGTGGTGCGATGATTTTGTTTTTTTTACATTCTATCACAGGGGCAGTTGTAGATCTCATAAGGCTCTTCGTATAGCCACTGAAGGTACTCGCGTGTGGAAGTTTCGTCTGCGAGGCGGAATGAAATTTGCGAATCACTCATCCTTGTTGTTCCAGGGCGCTAGGCGCGGTACACCCTTGTACCCGAATGGTAAGCGTTCACTCTCGGCCAGTAGGTCATTTATCTTTATAACCCATCCACGTAATCTTTTGACAATCGTAAACCTGCGCCAGTCAGTTCTGCAACGCGTTTGACCGCGGCGACCTTGTTGCCCATCACCACAGTGAACTTCAGGTCTTCGACAATCTCAGGGGGCAAATGAATGCTGTCCGTCTTACGGTCGTAGGGATATTGGGGTTTGATCTTAGGACGCTGTTGTTCGTAGAGCTTTTCAAGCTCATCAAGCAGGGGTTTGGGATTTTTCTTTTTTTTTGGCATATTTCCTTCGCGTTTATAGCACATTTCACCAGCAAATGCTGGTGGTTGGATATCATAGGGAGCAGTCAAATGTTGTAGATTCGTATCAGCCTGCCCGCCCGGACGTAAACTGGGCTACTCATACGAAGCCGCCTGCGACGGCTAAGAGCCTGCAAAGCAGGCTTTGTAAACTAGCCGGGGACTTGAGTCCCTGGCGGTCATGGATTGTGATTCTACAGAATCTGAATGCTACTGATATCATACCTCATAGGCTTGCATTCCTGCTTTCATTGCCCCAGTGACAGTGCCATCGACCAGCTCCATACCGGGAAAATTCCATTCTTCAGGATCGTAACAATTATCGGAGTATTTATAAATGGCGAAATCCCAATTATCCATTTTCCCATTCCATTTCAGTCGGCAAATTGGAGAGGGTTCCCCGTAATCATCGCGGTCCAGATAAAGATATTTGCCTTTGAACCGTACTGAATATCCAACAATTCCATATTCTTTGAACACTTCATCGTTGAAGTTTTCTTGATTGAATGCGTCAACGAGTTTTTGCACTTCGGTTTGAATTTCAGGGGAAATAATCGGTTTTCTTGGCATATTTATTCTCTTGCCGGGCGGTTGGTGATTTGCATGTCACTTATCCACGTTGTTCCAGGCTGTCAGGCGCGGCACTGTGCAGTGCATCTAGCGTAGCAGCATCAAATGGCAATTTCTTCTGCGCTAGAAAAATACAGGTTTCATCCGCTTACTTCTTTTCAGGTGTCTACCCCTTTGAAATTCTTGCCCAGGCTCTATCCCAATCTTTGTTTGGAATAGTTGGGCTGGCTTTATCAAGGTCATCGAGAAGTTTTTTGATCAATTCAAGCTCTGCAGCTTCTGGGCTCTTCGCCACGCCTTTTCCGTTTGGGTATTTCAATACCAGGAATTCAAGGTCGCGTCGTACCTGGGCATACCCCACACCTGCTGTTTTATGTTCTGCTTGAAGATCTGCAAACCCCAGGAAGGTTTGTAAGGCCGCAAGCACAACCGCGGCAACAGACAGTACAGCGGATGTTATTTGAATCGCCGGACTTGCAGAACCAGACAGCGAAGTAAAAATAGATGTACCAACTAGTGTTGTGATGACAACTACAAATGTACCGAAGGTGCGGTGAATTCGTTTGTATTTCTCTGCCATATCATAATGAGCCTGACATTTTCCCATACTGTAGCCATAAAAATCATCCGTTATTTGTTCAAAAGTTTTCCTCATATCGGCCTCCAGGAACCTTCTTTTGCGAATTATATATCAATCATCTTTTCTTCTACAAATCTCCTGTGCAGGCGTGGATGCCAACTCGCGGACCTGGCTACCCGCGCCGCTTTTTCTTACCCGAGCGGTTCGGCTCGGCGCCACCCGGTGGCAGGCTGGCCACCCTCTCTGCCGCGACCCATATAAAGCGTGAATTTCTGTCCGTGCCCTTGTAGGCCGGGACATGGTAACGGCGCACGTGGAAGCCCCCATTCATCAAGAGCCGCTCGAAATCCACACTTGGCTCAGGGGTCCATATAGCCAGGCAGCCACCTACCCGGAGCGCGCGGCGACAGATTTCAATTCCAGCCGGCGTGTATAGCTGATCGTTGCCCGCATCGGTTATCGTGCTGGGACCATTATCGACATCCAGCAGGATGGCATCGAAGCCAGCGATTGAATTGCGGAGTTGCGTGAAGATATCGCCGATAATGATTTCAGTGCGTTTATCCTCCAGGGGCCGGCCGTTGAGTTCGCTTAGAAAGTCACGGTTCCAAACAACGACAGGGGCCAGCAGTTCGCTCACAATCACTTTTGCATCCTGAGCGAGCATATCCAGCGTTTGACGGGTGGTATAGCCCAGCCCCAGGCCACCAATAAGTACGCGCGGGGCTTTGCGCTTAGAAAGATGCGCGCAACCGTAGCGTGCCAGCGCCAGTTCCGACTCATGCTGGCGACTGCTCATCAATAGCTGACCATTGATCTTGATCTCAAAATCACGATCGTGCTGATAAAGCCCCAGCTCTCCGCCATCCGGCGTGCTGGTTGAGCCTAATTTTTTGTATGGTTTCATGGCTTTGGGAGAGAACCCAGATATAACTGTTCAACTTTTACTCTCGCCCAGGGGGTGCGGCGTAAAAACTTCAAACTGGATTTGAGGCTAGGCTTATCGCGAAAACATTTTATGGGGATGCGTTTTCCTAATTCATCCCAGCCGTATTGCTCAACTAGTTGCTTCAGGATCATTTCAAGCGTAATTCCGTGGGTAGGGTTTTTGGGTTGCGGGTTTGTCATCACAACTAATCATTTATCATATAACCACGAGAGCATAGCTGTCAGGTGGCTGCGAACGTCTCGCCAACTCCGCGGATCAGCGGCGGTGATAGCCATCCGCTGTAATCGCTTGCTAGCAACATTTCAATGCTCTATTGATTTGAAAAACTTTCGCTTAGGTTAAGCATCACGACACCAACTGCAATAATCAGAATAGATACTATTTTCAACAAACTAACTGGTTCTTTAAAATAGGTCATACCAATTACCGAAATTAGTAGAATTCCGATACCAGCCCAAATGGCATAAATAAAGCTTAAATCAAAGTGTTTGAGAGCAAATATGAAAATGCTGAATGAAATGCCCCAAAAAACAAATGTAAAAATCGAGGCTGGTAAATTTCTAAATCCATTTGATAACTTCATGCAAGTAGAACCACCAAGTTCTGATAGAATTGCGACTGACAACAGGAGCCACTTCATGTTTACCTCCTAGCAAAATAATGATGTCTGTTTTTTAATTTGGTTTTACATTGTAATCAATTTTATATAACGACCACACTTCCAGATTGCTAACGGTTTATACAGCGGCTTGGCGTTTTGGCTCGTGACGCTGCTAAAATTATAGCCAACTCTGGCAAATTCGGCCGCGTACATCCTTGGCGCAAACCAAGTCCGCTGCAATTTGGGTTAGGCCGGTCTTGTCACCCAATAATTTACTAATAGCGCATTGTAAATTACTAACATGTTTAGCCGCTGCCACAGACCACTCTTTCCCAATATACCATCTTCTCTTTTCTCTGAAGCGATAAATAAAGCAAATGTAATCAGGCCGGTCACAAAAATAACTATGTTGATTAACTCCAATCCATTAAATTCATCGATCCACACTGCCCATAATGGATTCATTAGAGTTTACCGGAATTAGTGAAATGATGTATGATGGGACAAAACCCATTT
>CAZCPP010000365.1:0-4295 GCA_964500655.1 uncultured Anaerolineaceae bacterium
TTTGTCCATACACCTATCTTAATCGCTTTCAATCGAAAATGCGTAACTACAGTGACTCATTTATGATCTGAATGGAGGTGGAGCAATCATGAATGATAAGGTTTCGAACCGTCCGACACAGAAAGCTGTTCGTTCGCAACAGTTCATATTAGGGTGGATGGCGCTGTGGGTGATTTTTGGCCTGGGATTGTTCTGTAGCAGTTACATACTGTATAAGGATATGGGAGGCTTCCACGTTGGGGTTTTTTCCCTGGCAGGCATAGGGCTGATAATTCTTGTACTATCCCTTGTGCGGTACTCGAAAGAACTTAGAATCTCCAGGGATTTGGAGAGAACCGGGGTCAGCACAGCTGGAAATGTTACTGAAAAGTGGGTGAAAAAACATCGCGGGAAGACTCAATCCAGGTCTTATTGGGTGGCCTATCATTTTGGAGATGGAAACGGGGCAATTCAAAGAGTTAGTCGTTCTGTATACAAAAAAGTAAATCCGGAAGATGTGGTTATGATTCGGCATATGTCCGGTGATCCCAACATTTCTCGTTTGGAGATTGAGAGGCTTTGATCATTTGTAATGATATTCTGGAATTATCCACAAAACTCCGAGATTATCGAAATCTCGGAGTTTTACCTACTTTACAACTTTCACCCGCATCACATGCTTATCCACCGCCCCAAAACGATACTTGTACTCCTCATCCCCGCGCATGAAATCGAACTCGTCCCGGCCGTTCTCGTTGGCCCACTGAAGCAGATACCCAAGCAGTACCCAGCCGGGGGATAACTCCCTGAAATTGAAATCCAACCCTGAGTTGTAAACCCAGATACGATTCCCGTAATCGAAGTTGAGATACCCGGCGATCTTCTGCCCATCCGCTTCCATGAAGGCCAGCTGTAGCCAGCCTGTCTTGAAAGCCGCGTGGGCGAAAGCCCGCATTTGGGAGCGCATTACTTCGGTCAGGAACTCTTCCTTGTGATGGTCGTTGGCCATCAGCGAAAAGAAATCATCGATCTCAGCATCCAGTGTGGCTTCATCCTCAACGATGTACCAGCGCACGCTCCGTTCACTGGCTTCCGCGCGGCGCATTTTACGGCGGATTTCGTGACGCTGTTTCTTATTGATACCGGCAAGGTAAGTATCAAAGTCACCGGGCAGGATGATACGCGGGGTGGGTCGGTAGATTTCATCGCTATGCGTCCAGCCGCGTTTGGTGGATTCGGCTTTCAGCGCGGCCAAGGTAGGTGAGCTATTGGGAAGGTTGTACCAGTCGATGACAGACCAAGTTAATGACGAGTCCGAAGCGAGGTAGTCCAGCAGCTCGGGGAGAAAGCGAGGTAGGTTATCCGCACGTACGATCAAGTCCAGATAATCTGAAATTTCGATGCTGCCGAGCAACATCAGGGCCTGCTGGCCTCCGTATTCGGCTATAAAAAGCGGAGCAATACCGATCAGTTGATCATTTTCGTAGGCGGAAATCAGCATCATTTCTGCCTGCGGCCACTCTCCACCACCCCGTGTCTCCCACCAGGTACTGAGATATTCATGTCGTAGAAAAGGCACATCGTTAATGCTCTCAGACAGCAAGGCATTCCATTCGGTTGGGTCAAGTTCGGAAAAGTTTTTGTGAAGGTTGAAATTCATAGTTTTGAGAATTTTCAAGGAGGTACGCTAGCTGCCATACCCTGTTTAGGGCACTTTCCTTGGCAGCGAGCCACCGCCTTGAACCGTTTTTTTCAGAAGGGTGTTCAGATTTTACCAGTATAATGATGGCAACTTAAACAATAATCTTACACTGTGACTACACTAAACTTAACCCTTCTCCCTCTATACCGCGTGAGCAACAAAGAAGTGCCGGCCTTACCAGGCCTTATGGCGATGTCGGCACCTCGAAAAGCTGCGCGCGGCCGTGAGCAGGATCGCTTGATCGTATACCTGGTACTGACGGGCAACGCGACTCTGTCCACTGCAGAATACCTGCAACTGACCAGCCAAACGGCCAGCAAGTTCTTCGAAAGCCCCGGCGCGTTGACATCTGCGATGCGGTCTGCAGCTGAAGCGCTCAATCGCACGTTGCTCAACCGAAATATGAGTTCCACCGGGCAAGGCCAATATGCGGTCGGTTGGCTCGTAATGGCTGCACTGCGTGGCGTTCAATGTACGCTTTTGCAATCTGGCCCATCACATATCTATAAAATGGATGGTGTTGCACTTCAACATACTCATGACCCGGCTCTCTCAGGCAAAGGTCTTGGTCTGAGTCAGGCAGCCACCTTATATTTCACACAATCCACGGTACAACCTGGAAATCAGTTGCTGTTCTCTGGAAAACCACCTGCCGAGTGGGAACAGGTGCTGAGAGGAGAACAAGGCGCATCTATCGAGGCTATCCGAAGACATTTGTTTAGCCTTTCACAGAACAATGTAAATGCGGTGCTCATTCAGGTACAGGAAGGGACCGGGGTGCTGACTGTGCTGCGTCCCGCGCCATCCAAAGGTGGTATTCCCAAAGATACCTTTCCTGAAAGTGAAGCGTCCACGCCTCCTGCCCAAGCAGAAAACCTGCCCCCACAACAGCAGCCGGACACCATATCCCAAGCCACACCTTCCGATCCTGAGCCGGAAACAGCAGCAACTGAGTTCACACCTGCGGCTTATTCCATCCCGCCGGTGGAAGAGGATGAAGCACCTCCAGAAATCGAAGAGGTTGTACCAGAATTTCCGACTTCAATCCCGCGTGATACATCCAAAGCGCCAAGTACAGATTCACTACGCGAAATGGACACCCCTATCATGGACGAGCCACCAGAAGTGAATGAACCGCACCAGCCATCTGAAACGACACGTCAGGTGGCACGTGGGCTAGTTAGTGGTATGCGGACTTCCCGTCATATGGGTAACGCGTTTTCCCGCAATTTTCAAAAGTTCCTGCCCAATTTGCTGCCGGAGAGCAATGACCCTTCACAATCATCTTCCATTATGATGATTGTAATAGCTATTCTCATCCCTCTTTTGGTGGTTACTGCGGGTGTTACGGTTTATATGAAATATGGGCTTAGTATCGAGTATGACGACAATTTCCGTCGTGCTGAAGAGGCCTACAATCAGGCTATCACAACAACAGACCCTGCTCGCCAGCGTGACTGGTGGGACCGGGTATTGTTCTATCTAGATAAAGCTGAATTTTATCGCACAACACCTGAGCTGGAGACCATGCGGGAAGAAGCACAGGCAAATCGAGATGAACTACTGAGCATTCAACGCCTGAATTTTTTCCCAGCCTTCAGTGGCGGAGTTAACGCGCAAATCAGCCGGCTGGCAGCCAACGAGATCGACTTGTTCATGCTGGACGCAGAGCGTGGACGTGTGTTGCACGCCAGCCAGGTTGGAAGCAATTTCGAAATGGACGAAGCCTTCCGATGTGGACCTGGTGATTATGGTGAGTATCAGGTCGGGCCGATTGTAGATATTCTCATCTTGCCACGTTTGAATTCCCTCAATGCTTCTGTATTGGGAATTGATGCCGGTGGCAACTTGTTGTATTGTTCCCCAAGACAGGTTGGACAAGCTATTCCGCTTGCTGTGCCAGATACTAATTGGGGACGCGTCACCGGTTTCACCCTGGATGGAAGCAACTTGTATGTGCTAGATGCATCTTCGCGCGCCATTTGGGTCTATACCGGGCAGGATGCCTCTTTCCTTGACCGGCCTTATTTCTTTTTCGGTGGGCAAATCCCCGAAATCGATGATTCCATTGATTTGGTCGTTAGCAGCGACGAATTGTACCTACTGCACGCGGACGGACATATATCCACTTGCTCGTATAGCCGCCTGGATACCGTTCCCACACGCTGTGAAGATCCGGCTACAATAGTAAATCCAATTCCGGCCTACCAAGACATTGATCTGTTCGAACAAGCTCATATCACCCAGATCATACAGACCTCGCCTCCCGATTTGTCTTTGTTGATGCTGGATGCCGATAACCGCAACATTTTACGCATCAGCCCGCGCACACTAGAACTGCGAGATCAGATTCACCCTATGCCGGGATCTTCACTCCCGCAGAGGCCAGCTGGCGCGATGACAGTCAACCCTAACCGTGTGTTGTTCTTGGCAGTAGGAGATCAGGTCTATTTTGCGACTGATATGCCCTAATATCCAGATTTTATAAATGTACATGACAGGAATTTCTGTGTGTCCAAGGTATAAACCGCAATTAAACTTTGTTTATTTGGAATCTAGTTACTTTAGTTTCCGCTAAAAATGAGTATCAACTGCCACAGAAAAAGGGTTTATG
>CAZCPP010000366.1:0-4254 GCA_964500655.1 uncultured Anaerolineaceae bacterium
ATTAAATTGCATAGCCTCTATCCAACAATTGATGTTTGCTAAGCTACTAGTTTGTGCAAAATGTTACAGGGAATCAGTATAGGATTTTCATATTGTGGTGATTTTGCCTATGTGTACGGGGATACATGATTATTTATGCTTGTAAATTTTTCTCTCCCACTAACAAGGTTAGTTAATTAACACGGTCAACGACGTTTAATAGATACCGGTATGGAAAATTGAAAAGACTTCCAAGTTCTCGCAAAACTCGGAAGTCTGCATTTTACGTCTAAACTCTATCTACGCCACTTCCAAATACCTTTCCACTTCCCAATCGGATACCGAAATGCGGAAGGCGTCCCACTCCTCCCACTTAGCACGTAGCAACGCTTCGTAGGCAGAAACGCCCAGCGCATCCTGCAAAACTTTGTCCTTTTCCAACTCGTTGAGTGCTTCGGCCAGCGAGCCGGGTAATTCGTCGATTCCCATCTTGGTGCGCTCGGCTTTGTTCAACTCATATAAATTGATATTGTTGAGCGGGGCAGGTGGAGTCATCTCATTGTCAATGCCGTCCAAGCCAGCGGCCAGCATGGTGGCGAAGGCCAGATACGGATTCGATGATGGATCCGGGAAGCGCAGTTCGGCGCGCACTGATTTCGGGCGTCCCTCGTTGTAACGTGGGATGCGGATCAGTGCCGAACGATTCTGTGTTGCCCAACCGATGTATACTGGGGCTTCGTATCCTGGAACGAGACGTTTATACGAGTTAACGGTCGGCGAGACAACGGCTGCTAATGAGCGGGCATGCTTCAGTTGTCCTGCAATGTATCCATAGGCGATCTTCGAGAGTTTGAACTCATCTGCATCGTCAAAGAACACGTTGTTTCCATCCGCATCGAACAGTGATTGATGGCAATGCATCCCGGAACCGTTGATGCCATGAATGGGCTTGGGCATGAAGGATGCTACCAGCCCATGTTTGGCGGCAATGGCCTTGACGGTGTACTTCATAGTCATTACATTGTCTGCAGCGCGCAGCGCGTCTGTATAGCGAAAGTCTATTTCGTGCTGGCCGAGTGCCACCTCATGATGCCCAACTTCGATCTCCAATCCCATGCTGTTGAGTGCATCCATCAGTTCGGTGCGCACGCGTACGGCCTCGTCGCTGGGTGAGAAGTCGAAGTATCCACCTACATCATGCGGCACCGGATGAACGTTCTCCCCGTTATTATCAGCACGCTTGAACAGGAAGAATTCTGGTTCGGGTCCAATATTCAGGGTCCAGCCTCGTTCGGCAATTTTGGCGCGCACTCGTTTCAAGGTCCCGCGTGGATCGCCCTCAAATGGGTTACCACCCGGTGTATAGATATCACAGAAAACACGTCCACGCTTACGCTCCTCAGCGGCCCATGGCAGCACAGCGTAGGTTTCAGGATCGATAACCAGGCGCATGTCCGATTCTTGGATGCGCGCAAAACCCTCTACCGATGAGCCGTCAAACCAGACGCCATCTTCCAGCGCGCCTTCCAGCCCTTTTATGGGCATGTCAACTGATTTGACCGCTCCAGTCACATCTGAGAATTGCAGCGAGATGAACTTGATGGCATCTTCTTTTACACGTTTCAATAAATCTTTAATATCCATACTTCTCTCCTTGACGAAATAAATTGGATGTATATAGCTAAGCGCTGTCGGTTATAACGAGTTGGTCATAATACATTTTCATTCTTTTCTTGACCCAATACGCTTCTAACAACCTCCTGTTCTGCTTCCATTTAAATCAATAGAGTCATTCATTCTGACTCCCTAATCTGCGGTAACCATCGGTTTTGCATCTTCCGATTTCGAAACTTTATTCACGGGTTTTGTTTGGTTGATCAACACCACTGAGCCAATGATGATTAACCCGGCGATCAAAGTGCGAGTATTGAGTGTTTCGTCGGCAAACCAAGCCCCTAGAAAAACTGCTACTAATGGATTGACATATGCATACGTAGCTACCAATGAGACAGACGCATGTTTGAGCAACCAAATATAGGAGACAAAACCGACCATCGAGCCAAAGGTGATCAGATAGGCCAATCCCAGCCAGGATTGGGTGGATACTGTAGTAATATCAAAACCACTCCATTCACCGATTAGTCCACTAAACGTAAAAATAACGAGACTTCCTACCAGCATTTGGGCGCTAGTCGCCATCAAGGAAGATGAAGGTAAGTCTGCACTGCGGTTGTAAATCGAACCCAGCGACCAAAGAAACGCGGCTAATATCACTGCGCCGATTCCCAGCATGTCGAATTGCAACTTGCCTGAACTCAAATCTTCTGGGCCAATCAACAAATAGATGCCTCCAAAGCCGATCAGCAAACCGAGGATCGCCAGTGGGGTAGGGCGAACTCCACCTGGGCGCAGGGCTTCAATCAGCACCAGCCAGAGTGGTACAGTACCGACGATCAGGGCGGCAATACCAGAAGCGATACGCTGTTCTGCAAATGAGACCAGCCCATTGCCACCAAGTAGTAGCAACGTACCGATAATTGCGGCTGAGAGCCATTGTCGCTTTGTGGGCATAGCATCACCTGCGGCACTGCGCCAGGCAAACAGGATGACTCCTGAAACCAGGAAGCGCATTCCAGCGGACAAAAACGGTGGGATCGTTTCTACGGCAAACCGAATTGCCAAATATGTTGAACCCCATACGATGTAAAGTGAAAGTAACGCGAGCCAAATTTTTGTTTTCATTTTTTCCTTTAACCCTGTTCCTTTTATGAGGTAGGGGAAGAGGGGAGGGTAGCTGCCTCCCATCCCAAGATTGCTTTTTTGCGTGCTGATCCGTAGCGGTAATTTCCAAACTCACCTAGCTGGCGGATGACACGGTGACAGGGGATCAACGCTGCGATTGGATTTCGACCCAACGCAGTACCCACTGCCTGGCTCGCCCCTGGGCGACCGACTTGCGTGGCGAGATTTCCGTAGCTAATTACTGTGCCTGGGGGGATGTGTAGGAGCGCCTCCCATACCTTGAGTTGGAAATTTGTCCCGCGTAGATGCAAGTGCAAGGGCGTTTTAACGCGTTGATTCAGATCAAATATCGGTGTAATCAGCAGAGCAGTCGTGCCATGGTCCTCGACCATTTTGGCCTGTTGCCAGTCATTGACAAGTGAATCAATCGCCATTCCCTCGCGCGTACCCACAAAACTAAGATGGCAGATTCCGCGTTCGGTTTTGCCGATCAGAGCTTTTCCAAACGGTGTAGCATGCATCCCGTAACGAATTGTCAACCCGGCGCCGCCGGATTTATATTCACCTGGTGAAACTGCTTCGGTAGTCACGAACAGGTCATGCAACCTACCCAGGCTGGATAGCCCAAGGTTGTACGTTGTATCCAGCAGGTTTTCGGACTGCGCCAGCAAATCCTTTGCGCTTTCCTTGGTGATGAATTGCAAAAAGCGCTTGGGGCTGATACCTGCCCAGCGACTGAACATCCGTTGGAAGTGGTATTCGCTCAAGCCAACCGCATTTGCAATCTCGCTCAAATCAGGTTGAGTATTGGCGTGCTTTTCAAGGTACTGGATGGCCTGCTCTATACGCTGGTAATCTTCAGATTGTTGAGAATAATCAAGTACAGGGTTATTCATGGGAACTCCTTTCTCGACTGCTCCCATTTTATAAAGTTTTACGAAAGAAAAACACCCGATTCTTGCTCAATCTATGCAGACCGCCCAACGACTTCATAATGAACCACATTTGGTTCAAATTCGAGCAGGAAGTCTTTGTCTTCGGGATAGTACTTTGCGACCTCCACGTCATCGCCTGCAAAGCCTTTGATCACTTCGAGATTCTCCCAGTAGGTCAACGTGATGAAATGCGAGATATCACCTTCACAACGTTCGAGCACATGAACGCTGATGTTTCCTTTTACCGATTTGTAGTCTGGGATTGCTCGTTTGTTTATAAACTCACGATATGCCTTTGCTTTTGATGTAGGTACTCTGCCATGCCACATTCTTGCGATCATTTTTAATCCTTCTCTCTTCTCATCTGTGGGAGATGCCAAGGTAAAATAAAACAGACATGCGTGGGCATGCCTGTAAATGCAATCCTGCATTAAAAAAAGCAGCCCTTCCGTGCAATCACAAGTAAAGCGCAAAGCTCTGCTCATACCTGATCACTGCGTAAACCCTGTCCCGGATGTTACCACCCGGATTTCGGCGAAAGTGTGCAATAGAGTTTTTTTTAACCTGCACACATCCTTACGCTTGCTTCGGAAGGGAG
>CAZCPP010000367.1:0-4230 GCA_964500655.1 uncultured Anaerolineaceae bacterium
TTCGGTTTCCATTTCATACATCTATCTTACCTGATTTATATCAATGTCAATAGTGGATAATAATAAAGGAGCCTGAAATGATCCCCAAAAGAATTCCGAAAATCGGACGCGTACTCATCAACATATTGATGGTGGTCGGCCTGATCGCACTGCTGGCGATCTATGCGGTCGTGGTCAGCGACCTGCCCTCGCGGCTGTATACCGAGGATCAGTGGGAATACCTGAGCTATAACTACGGCCGCAGCATCACCCAGTCTGCACCTATGCTGGAGGCTGAAAAGGCCGACGGCGATGTTGTGATTACCCCGCTCTCTGTGTGGGAGACCAATGTGGATGCCACCCTGACGGCCCGCTACGAAGAGCAATCCGGGGTTAATATCACCATCTACGACCTGGATTACCAGAGCGAATTCGTGCTACTCTATCCCGGCCCCGAGAAAAGCGCCTACGTTACACTGGTGTTTCCTTTTCCCGGTAACCTCGAAACCCTGCACGAGGTACGCTTTCTGGTAAATGGCGAAGAACCACCGGACGCGCAATATACGGTACAGGGCATCACCTGGCAGGCTGAACTGCCAACTGAAAAGAAACATAAGATCGTGATCGACTACAAAGCCGACGGCGTAAACAGCTTCGCTTATGGCTTGCAGCATAATCGACGCTCCGATGTGGCCGTCACGCTGACGGTTTTGGGATTGAACGGCAGCGAAGTACCGCAGCACTCCTTGCCCGCCTCCGACGTCACCGATCTGGAAGAGGGTCAGCGTTTTGAGTGGCAATACAGCGGCCTGATCCCAAACCGCAACATACAACTCAACCTGCCCAAGCAACTCAGCTACACCCAGCGGGTTGCCCAATTACAGGATGACTTCCGCGCGCTCGGCAACTGGGCGCCAATTCTGATCGGCCTGTTCCTGACTTCGCTGGCGATCCTGCTGCGTTTCCGCGACGTGCGCATGCCGCTCGAGAGTTACCTGATGATCGGCTTCGCGCTGGCCCTGTTCTACCCCACTCTCACCTTTTTGAGCGGCCTGCTGGACGTCACTCCGGCGGCCATCGTTTCGCTGGCAGCCGTCTCTGCTCTGGTTATTGCATTCCTGGGGCTGACGCTGGGCTGGCGGGGCACCTGGTGGCGCGTGGGCCTCTTGCTGGTAATCTTTTTAGGAATCTTTTCCCTGGGGATGCTCAGCCCTTGGCGCCGGTTACTTATCACCGGCGGCGGCTTGCTGCTGGTGGCCACCTTCATGCTGGCCTATGCCTGCCGAACCATTCGACAAGAACCGGAACCTGAAACGGAAGCAAAATCAGAGCCCGCACCCGAAGCGCCTCCCGCTTCAAAGCCCGAGAAAAAAGCTGCTCCCGCACCGGTCACTGCCCACTGTCCCAAATGTGGTCGCGCTCGCGGCGCCGATTTCGCCTTCTGCCCCGGTTGCGGCTACGCCACCAAAGATCTGCGGCGTTGCAAAAACTGCGGTCACGAACAACATCTACCGCCCGAAGCTGAAACCTCCCACTGCCTGAAGTGCGGAAAAGTGCTACAGTAACATCTTACTATCTGGGGGGCTGGGATCAGACCACACTTGAATGCAATGAGAGTATATAACTTGGGTGACTCTACATTCGCATTAAAGAGCAAAAACTAAACCAGCGAATCGCTAATTAATCATGTATTAACAAATAAATATCTACCATGTTTTTGATAACTTATCTTATCTCCACCATATCATCCTCAATGGAAATTATCTTTTTATTTTGCATAAATGAAATATAATGTAACAATAGTGTACTGCGATATTAATTGACAATGAATAGCTGGGAAGTTTAAACAAGGAGCAAACATGAGCCTCATAAAACGACTCTACCAGTCCTTCATGCGTGGCCCGATCTACATCATCCTGTTCGGGTTGATCTTCTTCGGGATCGGAGCCTGGCTGACCTACTCGCAACGAACCTTTGAACGTGAAGGCGCTGAAGCGCAGGGAGAAGTGGTCAGTCTAACATCGCGGTGCGACGATGACGGCTGCAGCTACGCCCCCGTAGTGAGTTTCAAAACCCAAGCCGGTGGTAGCGTCACTTTCGAAACGACCTATTCATCCAACCCACCCGCTTACGATATCGGCGAAACTGTGACGGTGATCTACTCGCTCGAGAACCCCGACAAAGCGGTCATCAAGGGCCAGGGACAGGTGTTCCGCATTATCTTCATGTCGGTGGGTGGACTCGTGATCCTGGGTGGTCTGTGGATGTTCTCGTCAAATGTGAGAGATAGCTTCATGACTAAGTCAGAGTCGCTATAGGTGTACCGCAATGGAATATACAGTCGAATATGATAAAAAATCCGGGATATGCGTGATTAAAGTCACCGGCACCCACCGGAGACCACAGGATTCACACGAACTGCTGCGCATCGCAGGTTCTAATGCAAAAAAACATAAATGCTCCCATTTTCTATTCGATATGCGCGAAACAACCATCGCTGGAGATGCGATCGGCGCTTACGAAACTGCCATCAATCCTGAAAAGCATGGTTTTAGCAATTCCTTTCGAATAGCAGCTGTCTATCCGGCGGTTGAGGAGAATGAAAAATTAATGGAGAATGTAGCGGTGAATCGCGGAGCAACCGCCTTCCAGGTGTTCGACGATATTGTGGCCGCCCGCGAGTGGATGGGCACAATAGATAATTGCTGATTATTGAAAGGTCCCGGTTTGTATGAAACAACAATCTGATGAGAAGGATACAAGCGTAAACAGATATCGTATTTACCTACAGGTATTGGTATTGATGTAGCCATTGGGATCATTCTGTCTCAGAGGCAAGATAACAACTCCAGGGACAGTTAGCATAAACACAGCCAAGCGTCAATGGAAACGTATATTGAAGCAAAGAGTTTAGTCAGCAACCCAAAATTTCAAAAACAGAGGGGAGATGCAATAAATGGGTTGCCTTTTGAAGCTATCGATAAATCTATCGTCGATCTAATCGAACAGTTTGCAAAGATCCCGTATTGTTTTACGTTGCAGAGTTGTTACGGTCATTTTTTATTTAAAAACCAGACTAACCTAAATTATATTGAGCCACTGCCCCCGCTGGAAGATAATAGTAAAGTTGAGTACCGGATCGCCTATATCGCGCTATGTGTAGACAATAATGACTTAGGAAGTGAGCTTCTCAAGAACCTGAGCGAATTAGCTACAATTGACTCGCAATATATCCAGTTTGGAAGTGCAGAATGGTTTTGGGATAGACAGATCAATTCATATGTGTTGCAAGTGGAGCCTGAGAGATATAAAACAAAAGACCGCTGTGTGATTGAGTATCAAGAAGCTTTACATATTGAAAAGGTTCGCAACGAGTTCTTTGAAAAAATAAGAAAGATTTTGGCGAAATAATTTTGATGTTCAGGTTTCTCAATTTAGTATGCACATTGTCTCAGTTCTGTTCTAAAACTACTGACACATTATGGATGGTCAATTTATGATTAGGAGAAGGAACTTAGAAACGGAGTATTGATATGAGAAACCGGGTTCTAAGAAAGATCAAGAAAATGTGGCCGGATGATGATCCGCAAGAAATCCTGGATTTCCTCAACGAATATGGAACAAGGAGTTGGGAGACAGGGCAGGAGAGAGTACATCTGGCCATACTGAAGTTGAGTGAAGGGGATCAAGTTGCTTTACCAAAACTGGTTAAGATGACAAAAACAGATTATCGGGACGTGTTAGCCTATGCCGAATACCCGGAAGAAATGAAAATCAGTCCAATCAAAATGCGAGAAATGCCTGAGAAAGACGCAAAAGAGATCAGGGAGAGAGACAATCAGCAATACAAGAAATGGTTAAAAAAATGATGAGTTCTGGTGCAAAATATATCATTTTATAATTAGACCATAGGATAGGTTTATGACTAGATATTCGATATGGGTTTTTATAATCATATTTCTCAGTGCATGCTCTATATCGAATCCTGATTCGCCACTATTAGAATTCATTGAAGTACCATTTCAAGAGGGTGAAGAGACAACGGCAACTGAGGGCGGAGTTACATTACATTTAAATGGCATTTATGCAATAGATAAAGATATCGTCTTTACATATGGCTATCTAAACGGTGGACACTTTGGTCGCTCAACACTATTACGATCAGACAATAGCGGGCAAAACTGGCAAGAAGTATTAACTTAGCATCGGACAAAAGGTCGGACAAAAGTCTTCCCAAAATGAACAGGAACC
>CAZCPP010000368.1:0-4221 GCA_964500655.1 uncultured Anaerolineaceae bacterium
TACCTTCACACCCACATACATCCAGCTAACCGGAACCGCTAACCCGACAGCTCCTACGCTCACTCCTCCTCTATCCGGTTCCATGCTGGCCTTGCTAGAAGCCGGGCACCTGTCCCAAAGGGGTTTCTTGAGCCTGGAGCAGCAGGTCAAATTGTACAACTCGTCCTTAAAGTTCATCCGGGGCACAACCAAAGAGAGCCACCAACTCGGTAATTTGATCAATGGGGTAGGGTTTGGCTCCCCAACCGGCATCTGCGGGCCACTCTCTATCGCCATATTGAAAGATGTGGGCATCGTTAGGGAGTATCTGAATCCACGTGAATTCTGGCTGCTCAACCCCGACCTACCAGAAGATCGCAACCTCTTGAATATAGTTTTCCCACCCATCTTGTTTGAAAATATCCAATATGATCGAAAACTCGACGATATCGACTGGAACGAATCTCCACTCTACCCGGGCGATTTCCTCTATATATACGCCGGCCACGGTGGCAACTTCGAACACATGCTGGTCGTAAACCGTGTAGATGCGGAAGGGCGCGCGTACTCGGTCACGAACTACAACACACCTAAAGGCTTTATCATCGCAGAAACTCTGCTCTATGATCCCGCTGACCCCACCGCCGGTATTTTTCCACTCTGGACAGCGCGTTACTATGCAAAGATGGGCTCAACTGGCTTTGAGGGATTTGAAGTGTGGCGCTATCACCTCCCATAGAAGAAACCTGTTAGAATCACCAGTATGCAAAGCCCCAACATTAGATCTTAGATAAACTATGTCATCCAAATTTGATCAAAATAAGCACCACCGCAAATCCATCCACGTGCCTGGATATGATTACATCGTCCCCACAGGGGGCTTCAAGTCTGGGACATATTTTGTCACCATTGCTACGCATCAACGAGAGTCGTTGCCAATGCCGTCAATTGGCTAAACGACGAAGAAAAACCAATCCATGCGCACTGAAATCAAATACCTGGGAATCGGTCTTTTCATTGGGTTGGCGGCAACAACCCTGCTATTAGCCGGGATGATTGTCCCGCCAACAGTGGCTGCCTCCATGCCAACCGACACACCAACAGCTACAAAAATCCCGTACACTCCTAGCCCGCAACCATCCCCGACCATACGTCCGCCAACGAACACCTACACGCCGACGCCCACACTTATCAGACTAAAATCCGTCACCCCTTCAAATACTCCCAGCCCTACTCCTACGCTGCCCTCCCCCACCCCAACTTTTGCCGACACCATGAGGGGTATGCTCGAAAATGGTTACCTTACAAACAGCGGGCCAATGACTTTTAGACAACAAATACTGGTCTACGGCGCCTCTGTCATATACATGCGCCAAACCAGCGAAGATAGTCGTATTATCGGGGAAGAAATCAATGGCCCAGGTTATGGATCTCCTACTGACATCTGCGGACCGCTTTCCATCTCAATCTTGCAGGACGCGGGAATTATCGATCCAACACTTGATCCACATGCCTATTGGTTGTTTAATCCAGATGTGGAGGATGACCGGCGCCTATTAGCCAAGGCCTTCCCTCCGGAAATTTATGATAGCACGCGTGTCCGAACCAATCTGGATAAAGTT
The DNA here is from genome assembly GCA_964500655.1 of uncultured Anaerolineaceae bacterium. Lineage (GTDB taxonomy): Bacteria > Chloroflexota > Anaerolineae > Anaerolineales > Villigracilaceae > JAABUE01. The sequence goes on from CAZCPP010000368.1 coordinate 1,602, forward strand.
GATTGGAATGAGTCTCCACTATATGCGGGTGACTTCCTCTATTTATATGCGGGCACAGGTGGAAATTTTGAACACATGCTGGTTGTCAACCGTGTAGACTCACAAGGACGCGCTTTTGCAGTTACCAATCACTACACACCCGATGGTTTTATTATTTCTGAGGTGCTGCTATATCACCCCGCAAAATCAAATGTCGGTATGTTCCCAGTCTGGACTGAGTGGCCCAACAAAATGGAAGGGTCCACAGGTTTTGGAGGCTACGAAGTTTGGCGTTTGAAAACACCCAAGATAGAGCCTGAAACCTGATAGAATCGCCCGCATGCAAACTTCCATCAAAGCTTTCATCTTCGATTTCGGCGGTGTTCTGCTGAATTGGAATCCCCGTAATCTGTATCGCCGCTACTTCCCGAATCAGCCACAGGCTATGGACAATTTTTTGACTGAGATCAAATTCTATAATTGGAACGCCCATCAAGACAAAGGCCGCTCCTTTGCCGAGGGTATTGGAGAACTCTCTAAACAACATCCCCAATATTCACATCTTATCCAGGCTTACTTCGATTATTATGAAGATTCTATTGCTGGGGCAATAATGGGCACAGTGGATATTCTCCACAAACTAAAAAAGAAAGGCTACTCTCTTTATGGCTTGAGCAATTGGTCAGGAGAAACTTTTCCGCGTGTACGACATATATATCCGTTTTTCGATTTGTTTGACGACATAATTTTGTCAGGCAATGTGAAGTTGAACAAACCGGATCCGGCCATTTTCAACCTGCTGTTAACCAAGACGGGTTTATCAGCCCCTGAATGCCTGCTGATTGATGATACAGTTCCAAATATTGACACTGCTAACAAACTGGGTTTTTCCACGATTAACTTCACCTCATCGGAAAATCTGCAGCTAGAATTGGAATCAATGAAGTTACTATAACAATATTAAGTAGGGACAGGAGGTCAAACAATGGATTTGAATCAATTATCTGCAAAAATGCTGCCTGTGATTGAATCCGAATTAAAAGACCAAGCATCTCGCTTGGATGAGTCACACACTCGCCCCTTCCACGAAATGCTTTCCCATCACATGGGTTGGACGGGGGATGGAGCTGGTCCAGATGCAATCGGAAAACGTATTCGCCCACTGATGGTTTTACTTACAGTGGCATCTTGCCCTAAAAATGAGTGGCTACACGCATCACCGGCGGCGGCGGCTGTAGAACTCATGCATAATTTTTCCCTAGTACACGATGATATTCAAGACAACTCAGATATGCGTCGTGGACGCAAAACTGTCTGGAAAATTTGGGGCATGCCCATGGCAATCAACGTTGGTGATGCACTGTTTGTGATGTCTAACCAGGCAATGATGGATTTGAGTAAGCACTACCCATCCGAGACAATAATCCAAGCGGCGACTGTATTGCACAACACCTGCCTCGACCTGACACGTGGTCAGTTTTTAGACATGTCTTATGAAGAGCGCACTGATTTAGGAGTGGAAGACTACTGGCCAATGATAGCCGGGAAAACAGCTGCCCTGCTCTCGGCTTGCTGCCATATCGGCGCTATTCTCGGCGGGGCAGACGAAGCCAAGCAAGATGCCTTTCGATCATTTGGGCATGCGATTGGTCTGGCTTTTCAGGTGCAAGATGATATCTTAGGGATTTGGGGTGATGAGGCCATCACAGGAAAATCTGCAGCCAGCGATCTGTTGGAGGGCAAAAAGTCTTTACCCGTTTTACATGCCTTGAGTACAGGGGGGCAATTTGCGAAGAGGTGGTCCCAAGGACCGATACAATCGGACGAAGTTGAAGAAATGGCGAAGTTGCTTGCCAGCGAAGGTTCATATGAATACACGCATGACATGTCTAGGCAGATGACTACTCTCGCGCTGGATACATTACGCGAGGCCAATCCGCAGGGTGAGGCTGGCGAAGCGCTGACTGAGCTGGCGGACAAGTTAATTAAACGGGAGCAGTAAGAGGCTGCAACTGATGCGAAATGTCCAAAAAGTCTTGTTTGGCTTGTTGCTGAAAGTCATCTTTACCCTAATCGTTCTAGTAGCTCTCCAATCACCTGTACAATGGCCCGAAGGCTTCGACCCTGAAGCTGAGGGAGCGATACTGGTGGAGGAAGAAAAGCCAAGCGAATAGTGCGAGAGTATGGAAATTAACCAACTCGCAAATCAGATTGGTAGAATTCTCTGTGCTTGTGGTATCTTGATGTTGTTTATAGCTTCGATAAGAGGGTTGCGGCTTCAAAGCCTTGACGAAGTAGAAAAAGAAAAAGTGTTTGACCGTATAACAGCTGTTGCAATATGGACAACATTACTTGGATTTGGTCTTCAAATTATTAGTAATTGGATATGACTTTATGCCCTTGCCCCTCCCCCAACCTGATATACTAGCCCCGTTCGGGCTTTAGCCTGAACAAGATTTATAGACCGCCCCCTGCCCCTCTGGGGGTAATTGCATTTTAGTCTTGCGCGTCTTGAAATGTACCTTTATACTAGGGCATATGCCTTGTAAATTAAGGCAATACATCAAAGGACGGTTGTCCTTTCAAATTGCGGGTGTCGCCAAGTGGTAAGGCAGTAGCTTCCCAAGCTACCATTCGTCGG
>CAZCPP010000369.1:0-4211 GCA_964500655.1 uncultured Anaerolineaceae bacterium
GATAGTAAACACGTTGGTAATCGATTTGGCCGTGATAATGGTATCGGAAATTTATATAAAGCAGATGCCTGGTTTGAAGAAGGTGCGGCAGACCTGGCCTATTATGGTGAAAATATCGAAAACTACCCTAAACCACGGGGAGAAGTAGCTTACGGTCTACAAACCAACTTGGCAGAAGCAGATTACAGCGATATCATCAAATTGTGTTACGTAATTGACGGCGCAGAGTATGAGACTGAGGCGGACTTTACCCGGGCGCTAGAGAAAGTTTTCGATGTGGATGGCTATCTGCGCTACATGGCAGTTTTATTTACAACACTGAATTTGGATACTTATCCATACACCGGCAACAATTATTATATCTATCGCGACCCCGGTACTGGTAAATTCTCGTTTATCGCCTGGGATTTGAACAATTCGTGGGGCAATTTTGGAGGTGAAGCAACCTTTCCTCTGTATGGCCAATATTGTTGTTTAGGTCCTTTGCAATGGGCTCCCTTGTTTACTAAAGTTTTCAAGGTGCCAAAATACCGCCAGGACTATGCTGCTTATGTCGATTTGCTGGTACGGAACCAATTCAATTCCCAATATTTCAATGCCCAGGCGCAGAACTGGCAAGCAATGATCAACTCCTATTTGACCAAGGAAACAGGGGATAAGCATTTCGTTGGGCCTGAAGCCATGTTCACAATTGAACAGTTTTATCAAGAGCGTCAAAGATTAGAGACCTTAACAGCACAGCGCAGTCAATATCTTCGCACTGTTCTGGATTCGGATCAGTGGCTCCAAGCCCCCGAAGCGAATATAAAACCAAACATAAAACCAACATCGGAACCATAAACAGCGTACTACATTTTTGAGAGGAGAAGGATCATGCAAACCAATCTACGGAAAATAACTGCTCTAATCCTAATTGTTCTCCTGGCTTTTTTAGCAGGTTCATCTGTGGTTAGCGCCCAGGAAGGGGGAGTTCAAGAAACCTTTGACAACTCAAATTTAGAAGGCTGGGAAGTATCCACTGGGGTTACCGTGGCAGATGGAGTATTAAATTTATTACCTGGCAACTATGCCATGCGCTTCGGCAATTGGTCAAGCCTGAATCTAGAAGTAAAGATCCAATTTTCGGGAGATGGTGAGGTATTAGTAGGATATAGTGTGGGGGATGATGGCCGCTATGCAGTTGTCTTTGCGGAAGGGCGCCTGTTATTAGAGAAGCAACAAGGTCCATCACCTGAAGTGCTGGGTAGTTCAGAAGTTTCTGCTTTGCAGAAAAGTACCTGGGTAACCCTGAAGATCGTCCAATCAGGCCAACAGCACCAGGTTTACGTCAATGATGAATTGCAACTAACTGCTACAGATTCATCTCAGTTGACACCTGCCGCCATATTTTTTCAAGCGCTGGGGGAAGTTACGATCCAAATCGATGATTTGAATGTAAGTGGTTCAACTGCAGAAAATGTACTTCCTTCCGGTGAGACAAGTCCATCTGGAGATGAACCTCAGCCTGCTGAAGAACCCCTGCCCCCAGGGGAGGAACCACCCGCTTCGCCCCCTGACCCGGGAATTGCCCCCGTTGTTCCATCAATTCCCCAATCTGGATCGGGTGGTAGCAACCTGATCGACGAGTTTTTTGCCAGCCAGGCAAGTACTATTAGCCTAACCACATTCCTGATCAATTTGATCTTGGCGGCGATTTGTGCCTACATATTGAGCGTGGCGTACATACATTGGGGTTCCTCCTTGACCAATCGCCGTAAATTTGCGGCCAATTTTATGCTATTGACGGTCACAACAACCTTCATCATTTTGGTAGTGCGTTCATCCGTTGCCCTAAGTTTGGGTCTGGTGGGTGCGTTATCGATCGTGCGTTTCCGAGCTGCTGTAAAGGAACCGGAAGAGTTGGCATATTTATTCTTTGCGATTGGCATTGGCATTGGATTAGGGGACAACCAGCGATTGGTTACTATGATCGCAATGGCAGCTGGGATTGGTTTGATCGGATTGAGGCAGGTTTTTCGCAAGAAAGATGCGGATGTAAACCTGCACGTTTCAGTAGCCAGTCCGTCCCCATCAGCCGTGACTCTTGAGCAAATCACAGAGGCATTACGTTTACATACAGCCAAGATGAAATTGCTGCGCTTTGACGAAATCCCTGAAACATTGGAGGCCGCCTATTTGATCGAGTTTCGTCACATGGATCAACTGTCAGAGGCTAGGGCTGCCCTTAGATCATTGTCTGAATCACTTGAAATCACATTCATGGATAACAAGGGTATTTGGTAGCTTGATGCGTGACTACCGATACGAACGTAAATTTTTGGTTGAAGGGTTAGATGCCGGGCAGGTGCATATGCTGGTTAAACGGCACCCAGGCATGTTTTACCAACCCTATCCACCAAGGTATGTCAACAATTTTTATCTCGATAACGAGGATATGGACAATTATTACGCAAATATGTCCGGTATGGCCGATCGCCACAAGGTACGAATCCGTTGGTATGGCGATCGGCTCGAGCAAGTTAAGCAACCGATGTTAGAGTTCAAGGTTAAGCGAGGCATAGTTGGCACGAAGCACACCTATCCATTTCCAGAGTTTCGGATGGATCATGATTTCTCCCAGCGGTACTTTCAAGAAGTAATCAGCAATCCCAATCTACCTGCGGAAGTGCGATTGGAGTTGCGAGGTTTGCATGTTGTATTGTGTAACCGTTATTTCAGGTGGTACTATGCCACAAAAGATCGGCGCTTTCGCGTAACCATTGATGCAGAGCTTTCATATTATCGAGTGAAAAAACGGAATAACCGTTTTATTAGTAAATATTTGGATCATAAGCATGTAGTGGTTGAATTGAAATATGGCAAACCTTTTGACCCGCAAGCGGACAAGGTAGCAGGCTTTTTCCCATTTATATTGTCACGTAACTCAAAATATGTAACTGGAATTGAAAGTGTGTTTTTCTAGGCACAAGGAACTAAGGCAAGAATGAGCCGACGAGTTCGTTTTGTTCCGTACCGACCAAAAACCATCCTCAATAAACACAAACGTGCCGATCATTGGTTTTGGACGCGTTACAGCGCCTATCCGTATCTTGGGTGCCAGCACGGCTGTGAATTTTGTTATTGCCGGGAACAAAAATATTCCCCATATGATGACCCGTCTGATTTTTCATCGCTCATTAAAGTTAAGGAGAATGCACCAGATTTACTACGGCGGGCTTTAAATCGCACAGCAGTAGATTTGATTTTTACCGGTGATTACCAGCCTGCAGAGCAAAAATATAAATTGTCACGAAAAATGTTGGAGGTGTGCTGCGAGTTGGGGTTTCCAGTCTTTGTTCTGGAACGCAATCCAAGAGTATTGGATGACCTTGATTTGCTCAAAGCAATCCATGAAAAAGCACGAGTTGTGGTGGCCTTCAGCATCATCTCAACACCGGAAGCAACCAAGTACGATCAAGTCTGCCAGATGGAACACCTGGCTCCCAAAGCAGAAAAACGATTTGCGGCAATGGAAAAGCTGGCTGCTGCGGGTATCCCAACCGGAACGGTAGCAATGCCGCTACTACCCGGCCTTTGTGACGATGAAACCACGCTTGAATCGCTGGCACGCTGGACAGCCGATCACGGCGGTCAGTTCATACTGGCTTCTGGCCTGACACTCTCAGATCAACAAAAGAAATACTTCTTTAAAGTTTTGGGTGAACATTTTTCAGATTTATTGCCGACGTACCTGCGTCTATTTCCGGCGAAAAGTTATGGCCAGGCTGGGAATGGTTGGAGCGAAACCGGATTGCGAATCCGCGAAGCATGCGAAAAGCGCGGCATTCCAGATCGTCTGCCGCGCCCGATTATTCCCGGCGACAAGCGCGCGCTGAACCGTCGCGTTGTGGAGAGACTTGCAAACAAAGTTTATTCGCTGGAATTGGAAAATGCCCCAAAACATAGAATCTGGTCTTATCGAAAAGCAGCCTGGGCAATCGAAGATTTGGAACAAGATATTGGTCTGGTCTATCGCGTGATGGGAATGAAGGGATTACAAAATATTCCCAATATCGGCGCGAAATTGGGACAGGAGATCGAAGGGTTGATATCGATGGAATCGGATTAGGAAAGAGGTTCGACTTGAATCACCTCATCAGATTTGCTAAGATATAGGTCTGATTCACTGACATATTTGAGTAGCAGGTATTCTCGGTAGCACCGGGGCAAGG
>CAZCPP010000370.1:0-4201 GCA_964500655.1 uncultured Anaerolineaceae bacterium
CTGAATCACTCAAACTGCTCACAAATCTTCGCACCTACAGCTTGTCCGAATTTATGATCCTTGACAGCGCAACCCGCCGGAACCTTGAACTCACCGAAACTCTGAGTGGCGCGCATAAAGGATCCCTGCTCCAGGTGCTCGATCACACCATCACTCCAATGGGCAATCGTCTCTTCCATCAGTGGATTAGTCAACCTTTATTAGAAGTTGATAAAATCCGAATACGCTTGAACGGCGTAGAATATTTCTATGGAGAGAGTATGGAGCGCGCTGAGATTCGTGCAATGCTCAAACCTTTGGCTGATGTAGAACGTTTGACCAACCGCATTGTCGCTGGTTACGCGCAACCAAGAGATTTGGTTGCGCTACGAGAGACACTTCAAAAATTGCCTGAGATTACCGAGTTTACGAAAGATATAATAAAGCGAGAAAAACACCTACCATCTATTCATCTCCACAAAGCTGAATTGAAATTATTGGTTACTGCTATTGACGATGAACCGCCAGCTACCACACAGAACATTGGCATAATAAAGAAAGGTTTTTCCGATGAGCTGGATGAAGTTATTAATGCATCTCAGCACGCAAGGGATTGGATATCTAGTCTGGAAGCCTCTGAACGAACCAGGACGGGTATAAAAACACTCAAAGTAGGCTACAACAAGGTTTTTGGTTATTACATTGAAATCTCGCGCGGCGCGTCAGATCGAGCCCCAGAAGAATATATTCGCAAGCAAACACTGGTAAACGCTGAACGGTATATAACACCCGAAATGAAAGAATACGAAACGATGGTATTGAACGCTGAAGAACGAATCCGCGAGATTGAGTTGCGGTTATTCAAGGGGGTTTGCTTGAAACTAGCGAAATCAGCTCATAAATTGTTATCCACGGCACAAGCACTGGCAGAGCTAGATGTATTATCCGCTTTGGGCGAGGCAGCAGCCCTCGGAAACTACTGTAGACCTGATGTCCAGGAAGGCCCGGAACTTGATATTCGCAAAGGTCGGCATCCGGTTGTGGAACAATTTATTCAGGGTGAGCGCTTTGTCCCCAACGATGTTACATTTGAAAATGGTGAGATCGTGCGAATCATCACAGGTCCAAATATGTCTGGGAAATCGACTTACTTGCGGCAGACTGCGCTAATTGTGCTGATGGCACAGTTGGGTTCATTCGTCCCGGCCGAGTCGGCGCAAATTGGGCTAGTAGATAGAATCTTTACAAGAATCGGTGCGCAGGATGAGATACATGCTGGGCAATCAACTTTCATGGTAGAGATGATCGAAGCAGCAAATATTTTGCACCATGCTACTGAACGGAGTCTGCTTATCCTGGATGAAATTGGACGCGGTACCAGCACGTATGATGGCGTTTCAATTGCCTGGGCAATGGTTGAGTATATACATAATCACCCGCAACTACGTGCCAAAACACTCTTCGCAACCCATTATCATGAACTGACCCAACTGGCCGATTTGCTGCCAAGCGTGCGTAATTTCAATGTAGCTGTCAGTGAGGCCAATAATAAGGTAGTATTTCTGCACAAAATCGTACCGGGTGGTGCGGATAGGTCGTATGGCATCCATGTCGCACAACTGGCCGGATTACCGGCGCCTGTCGTCCAACGCGCCAACGAAATCATGGGCCAATTGGAGAACTCATCCGGGAAGGTCGTTAAAATCAACCCACATGCAGCGCAACAGGTGGCGCTGTTCCCGGAGACCAATCCGATGTTGGATGAGTTGAAAGAATTGGATGTGAATGGTTTATCGCCTATCGAGGCCTTGAATAAGCTGTTTAAGTGGCAGAAAAAGTTTATAGATAAGTAAGCCTATCCAAATTCCCCTTAGTATTTGATAAACAATGCCATGCATCGATTTTTCGAGCAAACAAAGATAATATTCTTATTAACCAGAAACAAAATTCAAGAAAAAACTACCAAAGCCAAGTTTAAGTACGTATTTTGGGTAGTGGCTACCTGTTGGATGCTATTTGCAATTGTGTTCAATTTGCGCATTGTAATATCCTCACTTGACCAGCTTGGTGATTTTGGATCATTTATAGCGGCGGGAAATGATTTTGATAGCGGACTAAATCCATATGGCACTACCTCCCCATTAATCTTTGAGGCGCACTTTCCATTGGTTAGTGCTGGCGGGAAATTACCAAATTTAAATCCACCAATATCATTGCTCTTTTTCAAATATTTATCTGGTAGCAACTACATCCAAATGGTCAACACTTGGAGGGGACTATCCTTTCTAATTTATGCAGCTTCCATCTTGATCTTAGCAAATCACTATAAACCATCTCTGCTCCGAATTTTATGGGGAGCAGCCCTTGCAGGATTATGGCATACAATTGGGCTGGGTCAAATTTACACTCTAGTATTGTTTTTAGTTGTGCTCATTTGGATATCTTCATTAAGAAGGAACAACATCCTTACAGGGATCCTGTTGGGGTTGTTAGTCAGTTTCAAACCAAACTTCATTATCTGGCTCTTATTACTTGCCATTAAACAGAACTGGAAAGCTTTGGTGGCAGCAACACTAACCATTATTGGCATTGGTCTCACCTCCTTGTTAGTAGTCTCTCCACAGACTTATGTTCAATGGTTGGAAACCACTCAAATAGATAGTCGAATAATCTCTATGCCTGGTAACAGCTCTCTGGTTGGCCTTACAAGCAGGCTTGGTTATCCTGAGATAGGTGCTATATTAGCGGTTTTTCTTTTGATAATAACTGCAATATTTATTCTCCGAACAAGCCACAAACTTGAAAATCAAACTGAATCAGTAAATTCAACCGGGATAATGCTTTCCCTTCTAGCTTCTCCAATTTCCTGGGTCGGATATACAATTCTGATGCTTCCATTTTTCATATCACAAAAAAAATGGTCTGTTTCAGCTATCATTGCTGCAGCAATCCTGACCGTTCCATTCAATTTTACAATGCATTTTTATTATAGTCCTGATACATTTAACTTTGTTTTTTGGGGCTGGTGGTATGGCATAGCCTTGGTTATTTGCTATGCAATCATACTTCTAATGTGGAGCAATGATGAGTTCGAACACAAATGGTTATAAAAACGCTGTGCAAAAAGCGCATAACATTTTTTCGCGAGTCGCCATTATTAGCTTCTTGATTACTTCGTATCTCGCCAATTCGATTTTTGTCCTTTTCACACTTAACAACTTGTATGATTTTGGATCATTCGTAGCATCCGGGCAATTAGCAAATGATGGATTAAATCCGTACTCCGAAAATTCTCCGCTAGTCTTTACAGTACACTTTACAAAGCTCGAACATAGTGGAAGTGCACCAAATCTAAACCCACCTATCTCCGTTCTAATATTTCAGGCACTTGCTAAATATGATCCCTATTCATCAATTATTGTTTGGCGAATAATTATCATCACGCTGTTTCTGGTATCTTTTTATCTTCTACAGCAAGAGTATCCCATCGGGAAAAAGGCGGCCTTGCTAAGATTTGCCTGGGGATTGAGTCTTGCTGGCTTATGGCACACATTTCAACTAGGGCAAATTTATACTCTCGCACTACTATTATCAGTGCTTACCTGGCTCTTGTTACGCCGTAACCAACTTATTGTAGCTGGAATATTTCTTGGAATGTTAATAACTTTAAAACCTAATTTTGCCTTTTGGGCAATCCTTCTTTTGTTTGCAGGAAATTGGAAAACCTTTCTATCTGCCGGCGCGACAGCTGCGAGTATTAGTACCCTTCCAATATTTTTTCATGGGATTGAAATTTACTTAGAATGGATAGAAGCAACTCGAATTTTCACTCCCGATTTATTAATATTTCCAGGAAACAATTCCCTTCAGGGCTTGACCGCTCATTTCGGATCACCATCCACCGGAACTGTTCTAAGTATTATTCTAGCTGCAGGAATTCTGGCCTATTGCAATAAAAATAAGCATAAAATGAGCGCAATAAACTCTCTCGGTATTATTACATCCATGCTTATTTCACCCATAGCATGGACAGGCTATACGCTACTAACTCTGCCCATTTTTTTTGAGAAAAAAACTTGGGGTTGGGCTTTTTGGCTGGCAGCCATTATCTTCACAATTTCATTTTATTTTCCATCTATACTATTTCAAAACTCATTCGTGAACTTTATCGTTTTCGGATGGCTTTACGGATGGGGACTTTTGGCCTTACTCGCTGGGATTG
>CAZCPP010000371.1:0-4187 GCA_964500655.1 uncultured Anaerolineaceae bacterium
TTTTTTTCAAAGGCATCTCCTTGACCGATTCGGCGGCGTAGAATCCGGGTATAACAATTAATTATTGTTTTGACTAACATCCCGGTAAACGCAATTCGAGTTCCAAGCAAACATCGTCGCGATAGGATTTCGAGTTGACCACAAGGTTTTGAGTGCCTTTTTGACCAACATGGGTTGGGCATAGATCATTTTGTTTGCTGCATTTACGCTGGCATCAAGAGATTCAGCGGTCATCCTCTGAGGATAGTGCACCACTTCTGTCATATCGTAGTGATCCCAATCATTTGGGAAATCGGTGTAGAGCAAGCGCTTCTCCTTATGAAACTGATCGAAAAGCCGGGTACCTGGCAGGGGTGTCAGGTAGGTGACTTGCATGACATCGATACCACTACGCACCATATATTTCGCTCGGCAATGCAGTTTTTCGGGTGTGTCGCTGTCCATACCAAAGATAAAGGCTCCCAGCACAGCAATACCTGCCCGATGGATACGGTCGAAAGCCCCGGCATAGGCATCTACACCTCGATTTAGATTAAGCTGTTTATTGATTTCTGCCAAGCTATCCGCCTCTTCCGTTTCTAATCCCAGAAACACCATCTTGCACCCAGCGCGGCTGGCCCAGTGTAGTACTTCTTCATTGTCAGCAAAATTAAGCGAGGCCTGACAAAACCACATTTTATCCATTTTTCGTTCGACCATCCCTTTGAAAAGCCTCAGCGCTTCTTCCTGGCCGAGTTTACTATAGCCGATGATATTGTCATCGATGAAAAAGATCGTTTTTTGGGGGATGGTTTTTAACTCGTCGAGCACATCTTCAACTGGGCGACGGCGATAGCGACGGCCATTAAATGCGGTAACTGAACAGAAATCGCAATCCATGGGGCAACCCCTGGACGTTTGCACAGAGGCGAATGAATAGTCAGGATGGAACAGGTCGCGTCTTGGGTGAGGCAATCTATTGAGGTTTGGTATTGTCCCCTGATAACATTTTTCCAACTTCCCAGCTTCGAAATCCGCGATCACCTTGGGCCAGATCCTTTCTGCTTCCCCGATAACAACAGCACTCACGTATCTTAGAGCTTCATCTGGGCACATCGACGCGTGAATACCGCCCATCACGACCGGCACGCCCTGTTGTCGATAAATGACAGCAATCTCATACGCCCGGTTGGCCGCGGCGGTAAAAGCGGTGATGCCAACCAAGTCTGCATCTTGATAGATAAATGGTTCCCAATTTTCATCGATGATGGTTATATCCCAATGATCCGGGGTTAGGGTTGCCAGGATTCCCAAACTCAGGGGCGGAAAGCGAGAATCCTTGTTGATAGTCAAGCCGGTACGTGCAGCATTGACGGGATTAATCAAAACCAGCTTGCGTTGCATATCAAATATTCTTCCAAACAGAACGGGCTGCTTTGTTCGTTTTATATCTGCGATACCAACAGCAAATGGGATAAAGGATCAAGAGACCGATCAACCAGAAGACATATACTACCCACAGGCCCGCACCTGCCGGGAAGGCAAAGCCAACCATGGCATAGATGTAAAGATGAATTATATAGAAGAAAAGGGGCGTGCTCCCAAAAACCAACAATGGATTGCCGGGTCGAATCCCAGATAATATTTTCTCCCAAAGGGCTAATATCAAAACATTGATACCCATCGTGAGCAGGATAAATACCAGGCTGGGCGGATATTTGGTTATGTTCAAGAAGTTGATCCAATTGGTGCCATCGAATGGGTGAAAATTCCCAAATTTTCCGACCAGGCGCAGTGTGATGAAAAGAATCAAAGCAATCAGACCCAAAATAGGCAAACGGTCAAAAGCTTGATGGCGATCTTTTTGTAGCCATTTTCCAAAGGCCATACCCAACCCAGCGATGCCAATCCATGGGATCAAAGGATAATTGACTAGCAAGATATCCGTCTGGCCGGGGATTATCAAAATTCATAAAAGTGGGGAATATATTATCTCGGCATTCCCCAGTGGTGGCATGAGAATTTGTGTTGCCATGATCGCGCCAATGCTGATCAACAAAATTACCCAAGTATTCAAGCGCAAAAACAGGACGAGTACGATCATACACAGGCCGAGCCCAAAAAGTACATCCAAGTTAAACCAAACTGGGCTGGCATCTGCCGCGTTTCCTAAGATTGTTGTGGAACCCATCGTACCCAGAAACCAGGCAGGGTTGACAATTAATTGCTGTAAGATAATCAGCACTAGGCCACGTGAGATGAAATGACGTATGAGCCTGCCCTCTGACCATCCGCGCTGACTGCGAGCATCGACAAATAAAATCATACTGATGCCCATCAAAAAGAAGAAGCCCGGCGCGCACAAGTGGGATGATAATCGCGTGAGAAAAGAGATAGCGTCCTGGTATTGGGGGAGAGGGGTACGCCAATGTTCCAATGGATGTATCTTGGATACAAAGAAACGAGCGTGGTCAAGTGCCATCAAGACCATTATCAGACCGCGCAGCCCATCCAGTGATGGTAGACGTTTGGAGTTAAATTCTTGATCTTTGTTCATTGCCAATTGAATCCTAAACTATGGGATGCCTTAATAAGCAATTCGAGTAACGTGTGCTGCTCGGTTTCATCGAGCGCTGAGAGAAAATCCCGCGTGTATAGTACCGTTCCAAAGATGGTTTCTTGGTAGGCATCCTGCCCGCTTGAGGTCAAGTTGAGCCACCAATTCCGCCGGTCCTTTTTATCGCGCTCTTGTTTTACAATACCTTTCTCAACAAGTCGTTGAACATAGAGTGAAATGGTGCCAGGATTGAGGTCCATGTATTTGGATAACTGGCGTGAATTAATTGGTGCAAATTGACCCAACACCATGATAACGGCACGATCTGAGAGCGCCAAGCCAGAATTTAATTGGGCTTCATCTTTTTGCATGCGAGTTTCATAGGCGTGGGCAAGTGTAAACAAGGCTTGGTTGAATTGGATGCATTCTTTATCCGATAATGGCATAATGTACTCCTTGGGGGGCAGTCAATTATAGTTTGATAATCAAACGGTTGGATTATAAAACTTTTCTCCAGGAACGTCAAGTTCTAATAAGATGAAATGTTGTTCGAGAAACTATCCCTCGCTACTACGATAAAGCAGGTTCAGGTCCGGCGCCGCGACCGCCATCAGGCAGCGAGGTCGTTGAAGTTCATGTCGCGGATATCATAGACGCGATTGGGAAGAATGGCCTGGATCCCCTCGTCGAGCCAGCCCAAAAATGCGGGCAGCACAGTTGATATGATTCACTTAATCCTTTATCGCAGGTAAAACACAGCTATTAAGCAGCAGCCAACGATCGCGCGATCTTCCGGCCGGTTTTGATGCGATTGCTACTACCAGGTCTTTTCCCGGAACACAGAAGATATGATTACCACCATAGCCTGATGCTGAGAATGCTGCCTCCTTTAACCACCACTGATAGCCGTATCCATTAAAATTCGGTGCTATTGATTCATTCACCCACGTCTCTGAAACGACCTGTTTGTCCTCCCAAATACCGCGGTTTAAATACAGAAATCCGAAACGGGCCATATCCCTGGGAGTTATGCACAGTCCCCATCCCCCAGTGCTGTTGCCTTGCGGATCTTTGATCCATCCGGTTACATTTTTTCCAAAAACATCATCAAGCAAGAATGATTTCATCTTATGGTCGGGTATTTGTCTCATTCCGAGAGGACGGAACAGGCACTCATTTGCAAACTCACGAGCACACATACCTGTGGTACGCGTTATGATGGCTGAAAGCAGATGAGAAGCTACACTGCTATATTGAAATCTTCCAAGCTGTCCATTTCGACCTAACAGGTCAAGAATAAACATTACCCAGTCCCGTTGTCTTCGTAGTCTGTCCAGCGGCTCGTACCTCATCGCTCTTGTTTTCCAGGCAAATGGCGCTGTCATAGTAAGAAGATGCCTTATGCTTATCACACGTTTCTGTAGATCACCTGCATCTGGAATATATTCCGGAAAAAAGTCCAATACCTTCTGATCTACATCCTTGATGTAGCCTGAATCAATGGCAATGCCGATCAGGGCAGATGTGAAACTTTTTGTCACTGAAGCAACAGAATGGATATCAGTTGGGCCAAAGCCGTTATTATATCTTTCAAAGACTATCAGGACTTTGCCCGTTTAGGTTGAATAACAGGCTGAATCGACAAGGGAAA
>CAZCPP010000372.1:0-4185 GCA_964500655.1 uncultured Anaerolineaceae bacterium
GAAGAATGCCATCTTTCCGCTTATCCGTCAAACTATATTTGCTAAACTACTAGTTATATTATCAAAGGCATCATCCACAGAAAACACGTCAGAAAACATGTACAATTGACTCAGCAGATGTTCCTTTGGAATATTGTCTAAGAAATCACTGAACGAATCTCCTAACCACTGTGCTTCAACCTCATAATCTGGGCGGAATGAATCACTCTGCTTGTACGCTAACAGCATTTGATAATGGGAGATTACTCGGCGGGCTGGATTCCGGATACACGTGAACGAAAATGTTCCGCTTGGCAGGTTCAGCTTGTGATAAGGAAGATGGGAGAACGCGTAGAAGTAATTGCCGCTTTCTATCAGGTGCTTATTCCACCCCACGAACACTTTGCCGTTCATTATGATCTGATGATTATCAGAAATATCAGCAAGCCGTTGGTAAAGCGTTCGGCTGTCCTTTCCACTAAGGGAAAGAAACATGTGATTAAGGCTTGTTCCGCTGGCCTTGCGAATATGAAAAAAATAAATCCGTTTGTAATCATTGTTGAAATGATATCGGGTTGATAAATGCTTACACCGATCAGATTCGTATCGATTCCTCGCATGGGAAAATGCCCGCCTGATACGAATTTTTAATTGGGACACACTCTTACTTACTATCATTAGAAACCACATCCCCAGCACAATAGTATACATCTACCCTAAAATGGCCATCCCAAGGTAACATCGTTGTAAAGATATCCTTATTGTCAAAAAAAGCATCTTGTAGTGGATGATAATAAGGGCCAAAAATCACATCACGCCATGCTGAGCTCTGGATGCCTTGAGATCTTCGCTGATCGTATTCAAAAAATACTAACCGATTACCAATTGACTGGACAAACCATTTGTGCATCCCATCTGCCCAAGAAAACAAGGCGTCTGTCAAAAAGTGTGGGGTTTCAATATAGCCTCTTTTCCCAACTCGCATAATCTCATTGGCAGCCTGAATTGGATAATCTACATGTTCTAATACATGCGAACAAAAGACGTAATCAAAACCCTGATTTTGAAAGGGTAAATGATGGATATCACAGATAACAACCGGCTTCCCATCAGATTTAAATGGATCATACCGATGCTCGCTGGTTTCCAAATGTTGCTCTGCGAGTATGGTGGCATGAGGAAAGGGATCATGACCACTCCCAATATCTAAAACTTGGCTATTCCTTGGTATATTAAAATCTATGAATTTACGCTGATATTCAAAGCGGGATTTAAACTTGGGCCGAGCAGCTTGAATCTTACTGACTGTATATCCAAAATGCTGGAATACCTGCCCCAGTATCAAATTTCTCAATTGTTTAATCTTATCAATTATCATATTGTAATCAAATCTAGCAGTGTATGTATCAGTTTCATAGATTGTGCTAATTACAGTTTTTGCCAGTGTGATGGAATAAGGACAGGGTATCCTGCGGACTGAACAAATTCTTGATTTTCCAGTTTCCCAGACTCTACACTCAAAACAAAACAGTCTCGAAGCCAGTCAATCGGCATACTCCCAGAGCCTAACCAGAGATTTACAATGTAGCGCCCAGGGGCCAAAGGAAGATTATCTATTCGCGTCACTATTTTCGTCATACCTGTCGAAATGCTAAAACCCTGCCCCATATGGCGGGAGTATAGTTGAAATAGAGGAATTCCTTGTTCTGTTTGGATAGAAACTGCCAATTCAACAAACAGTTCTCCATCTGAAGATGAACGCGAGATATCAAAGATAAATTCCGTTGGCATGCCGGTTTTGGGTTGAATAGGATGCAGTTGAAAGTTGGTAATTACCGCCTGTTGATCTCCCTTTCTTTTGCTACGCACGGGATTGAATAAATTATCCTGCCGGTCGGATAATAAATAACGGTCCACTACTTCGGGTACCATTCCTGAGTAAATTATCTGACCAGTGCTGATTAGAAACGCTTGCGAGCACAAATTCTGAACCGCTGCCATATTATGACTGACAAATAATACAGTCCTTCCCTCTTTCGCCACATCGCTCATCTTACCCAAGCATTTCTTTTGAAACTTAGCATCCCCTACTGCCAATACTTCATCCACTACCAAAATCTCTGGGTCCAAATGGGCAGCTACCGCAAATGCCAATCGCACGTGCATGCCGCTGGAATAGCGCTTGACAGGGGTATCGATAAATTTTTCGACGCCGGAGAAATCTACGATCTCATCGAACTTTCGGTTGATCTCGTCGCGGCTCATGCCTAGAATGGCGCCGTTGAGATAGATATTCTCACGACCAGTCAAATCAGGGTGAAAACCAGTACCCACTTCCAGCAAGCTAGCTACCCGGCCCTTAATTTTGACTTTGCCCGAGGTCGGTGCAGTAACACGCGAAAGGATCTTGAGCAAAGTGCTTTTCCCCGCTCCATTTCGGCCAATGATTCCTAATACATCTCCTTGATCGACCGTAAAATTGATGTCTCGCAAGGCCCAAATCTGATCCCCATCGCGATTTCTATGATCGGTTTCGCCGATGCGCAACATGGGATTGGATTTTCCGCGTAATTTTGCCCACCAAACGTTTAAGTCGTGCGCGAAGGTACCTGTCCCGATCTGGCCCAGGCGGTAGGATTTGGAGAGGTTTTCGACTGAAATAACGGTGGTCATACTGTATCCATAAAGGTCTGCTCGACGCGGTTAAAGATGATCGTTCCCAGGAAGACCACCACAAGCATAAAAATTAAACTATACAGCAGGTGGTTCGGATCTACTGTGCCTGCACCTAAGAAGGCATAACGGAAGGCTTCCACGATGGGCGTCATGGGATTGGCCAGGATGATGGGCTGAAACTGTTCGGGGATGGACGAGACCGGATAGATCACCGGAGTAGCGTACATCATCAGGTGTACGCCAAAGGTGACCAGAAAGCGTAAGTCGCGATATTTTGTCGTTAGGGAAGAGATAATGATACCGAAGCCCAATCCCAATCCGGCCATCACCAGGATCAAAAACGGTGAGAAAGCGATCCATTGCCAGTTAGGTTGTATATCTGTGCCACGCAAGGCAAATATAAATACAAAAATCAGGAAAAGGGCAAATTGAATAGCAAACGTGATCAGGTTCGAAATCAGGATCGA
Organism: uncultured Anaerolineaceae bacterium; assembly: GCA_964500655.1. GTDB lineage: Bacteria > Chloroflexota > Anaerolineae > Anaerolineales > Villigracilaceae > JAABUE01. The sequence continues at coordinate 3,123 of CAZCPP010000372.1, forward strand.
AACAGGCACAGTTACTCTCGGAAAGTAGACTTTTCCGAATAATCTGGCATTTTGCACAAAGATGTTGGAGGTTTTATTCAAGCAATCTGCAAAGTATGCCCAAATAACGGTTCCAGACATGTAGAACAGGAAATCAGGTAGGCCATCAGTAGGTAAGCTGGCGATCTGACCGAAGATAAACGTAAATATGAGGGTTGTAAGCAACGGTTGGATCAAATACCAGAGTGGGCCCAAAATGGTCTGTTTGTAGACCGAAACAAAATCGCGACGCACAAAGAGCATCACCAGGTCGCGGTAATACCATAATTCACCCAAACGCAGATCGAATAGACTGCGCTGGGGTTCGACGATCATGTCCCAGTGATGATCTGGTAGGGAAGTAGCTTGGTCAGTAGTGGTCATAAATAGAAATTGAAAAATATCAGTGTTGGAAACTTACATGCATCCGCCCTTCCGACATTCTCATTGGTTGTCAGACTTTAGTTCAACATTATCTGGTTCCCCTGAAAGCGTGGCCTTTTGGCCTTGTTCTCAGGAGCGCTTTTTGCGCTGAATCTGGCCGACTGAGATCTCGGCCGGCATCAAGCGGTTGCTCATCATTTTCAATAACACTCGTACTCGCTCATCCCCGGATAAGCGCGCATCGAAAATCCCTTCATACCCATCGAAGGGTCCGTCTTGAATTGCGACTTCGTCTCCGGGTCTTAGCTTTTCAACTAATTGCCCCCCATTGCTGTTAATCTCGTTTACACGCCTGCGGATGGCCTGGATCAACGAGCCCTGCACAAAGGCTGGTTCCCCCCCGAAAGAAACCAGACCTGTTGCGCCCGGCATCCATTGCAATGAGGACAATTTGTTATTGTCCTTATTAATTTTTACAAAAACATATCCGGGAAAGTAGGGTTTTGTTTTACGAGCACGGGGATTCACTGTTTGAACGCGGATACGGGGGCAGTATGACTCGATCTTATGACTTAACAATTGCTTATATAAAAAATCTTCTTTATGACTTTAGTTTTCGCTAACTGGTCTGTAAAAAAGCAGGTAATGGTTGCAAGACGTG
>CAZCPP010000373.1:0-4161 GCA_964500655.1 uncultured Anaerolineaceae bacterium
GCGCCATTTTTATATTTATTTCAACTCCTTAGAGTTTCTGGACAGGTACTAGCTAACGTTGATCGCTTTGTATTGGCAAATACGATCGAAAATGAAGAATCTCGGTACGAGGCGGTAATCCATATTCGATTTCTATCCAAATTAAAAGATGTAAATTGCACTGTTGAAGTAACTCAATATGTTGGCTTAGAGCACGCACAAAAAAGCTTCGTTATAAGGCAAGAGGTCATAGAAAATGTTGATAAAAATTTAATCATGAAAATTCCAGTAGCGACTTTTCCTATTAGAGTTTCTAAAAAAACACCCGTTGGTTATCCATACTGGGGCAATGATTCAAACCATACTTGGGCTGGAGATGGCCGTCATATTGTTAAAATAAAACTTTCATCTAGTTTTAAACACCAAACTCATAAATTTCTAATTTCAGCTATAAAAAATGTAGGTGCCGGGCCAGAGCCTGTTATTTTATTTGGAGGTCCGGAGAGCCAAAGTTATATACAAATCAGGTGAAAGTACAACCAGCGCATTAAGGGCGACGGCAAAAATCCGCCGCGCCTTATGCCCGCCGTTATTTATCAGAACTATGCCAATACTTAGCACCGCAAAAGCGCACTTTGACGAAGACATCGCGCGGGCACGTGCGTTGGCTGATCACGCTGACGGGCAACCTAGCTCTACCCTCCGAGATGATATCTTCCGAGCTGCATGGATGATGGCAGTTGGTGCGAGTGATGCGTTCTTCTGTGACGCCTACGCAGATCTAATTGCTCGCACACTTCAGGCTCGACAGATTCAGTCTTCGTTTCGAATCTCTGACAGAATGCTGAACCTACGCGTGCCTGCTTTCGCAGTCATTAGGACTGCAGCGACCGAGAACTGGCGATGGCGTATGGCCGCCCGACAAATAATCGAAGATGAAAACGTTCTCTCAATTATGAAGATAAAAAAACTTCTAAATCAGTTCTTTCGCGATGATTGCAAGCCCTTCTCGAATACCAATTTTGATCAATGGATTGTTCATCGGGATGCTCGAAACCGACTCTTCGGCATCACGCCAACGAAGTATCGTGCTCTAAACAGCACCACTAAAAATACACAAAGAAAAGCCTCGTTTGAACAATTTCAGCGACGATTTGAAATCATCTTTCAGCGCCGGCATGATTGTATTCACAACTGCGATCGGCCCAAGATAGCGCTTGATACGTCAAACCTGAATAAGTCTGCTATTGCAAAAGTCATATTCGATATTGTGTTCTTAGTTGCTCGTGTTGAAGAAGCAGTCATCGCGGAATTCCCACATTGGCTTAATGAACTGGGAGCCACGGGTGCTACACGAGCACGTGTGCTGAAATAAAGACTGCACATATCCATTTGCTAGGCCGGAGTCGTCGATCCAATCAAATTTAAATGACAACGATACCTGTGGCGGCCAGGTCAGCTCAGACGATATACGTATGGGGGGATAAATTTGGAAAACTCTTTACCATGGCCAAATGAATACAAGGGTCTCTTTATCCAAGGAGGTGGCTACTACGAATTCGCTCATTTCGGTTGGGGTGGCATATGGCAGCAGTTTTACAGTTATTGCACGGGCTACAAAGAATCAGCTGACCGTTTAATCGATGATGCAATAGCAAGTCAGGAAATTGCTCGCTTAGATACTGTCGTGTTCCCAGCTTTCTTTCTTTATAGGCAGTTCATTGAGCTCTCACTTAAACAAGCAATTCTGGAATTTAGCAGAGGAAAATATAAAGATATAGTTTCGACACTGAAGAATCTGAATCACAATTTAGATGCGATGTGGAGGGAATTCAAAAAGGTTCTTCCGGAAGCTAGAAACGAAGGTGAGAGGACAACTCTTGTGGTGGTCCAGAAGTACATTAAAGAATTCAGTAAAGTGGATAAGTACTCGTTTTCCTTTCGATATCCTATAACAAAGGATATGAAACTGATCTTTGGCAAAGAGCAGAGAGTCAATCTAAGGCATGTGAAAGAGCGAATGGCTGAATTAGAAGCATTCTTCTCTGGTGCTAACGCGTACATGGACGATTTGCGTACTCATGAGCGCGAAATGCGAGAAGAATTCGAAGATGAATTCTATCAAGATGGGTTTTGATTCATTTAAAACGTATAACCAATCTGCTTGCAACTTTCCAGTCCGTTTGTTACGCCCCGTGCTGGGCCTGGGGCGCGCTAGCCGAACTGGAAGCTGAAGGAAAGCGTTAGCTGGCCGGAGCATTCCGAAGTGGAGTCCTAGCAAGATGGTGAGAAACGCCATGTCGAATGGAACAGAACCGCCTCTACGGGTTGACCAAGCCAACGTATTCTATAACTACACCATAGGATTTGAATCGACCCACATTGACCTTGTGAGGACGGCCGGAAAGTTCCTGAAAACGGGAATTACGAGAGCTGTATTCTTCTCTGATTTCAAATGCTTTTACACCGACGCACAGGCGGAAGTGCAGTTCGAATGGATTCAACCGCAGGGTCGGCAATGGGATTCGAGCTGGAAGATTCGGTTTGGCTCAGAAGTGCCTGCCGCTGCTGCCACGGAACTGATCCATGCATTCGAGATGTCGTTTCACGAACAACGCATTGAAGGCCATGAAGCGAGACAGATTGCGCCCTACTTGCGTGCTTCCTTTCCTCCGATTGTGTTGGAAGCAGATGATTTAATCCTGCCCATCTTCGCGTGGGTGAAGCTGTTCGCTGACGGAATCGCCATCCTGAGCTTTCAGCTAGATGCCACCTGGGAAGGCGTGGACGAGAATTATTTTGTATCGAACGTCGTTAATCTTTACCAGCGCTATTTTAAGTCCATATGGGTCGATTCTCGGATGCAACGATTTGATGCTGAAAAGTTGCTACCAATAGCTTTTCAAGATGACATGTCCATCGCTGGGAATCCTCTCAGTGGCCGGAAGACAAAGCAACTACTGAGAAAGATGCGAAGGGAAAGCCGGCATTTACTCAACAAAGCCTTAGACGACCAAGGGCGGCCTTTCGATATTGGCAATGAGAAATGGATTCTGCATGAGATTGCAGGTTCGAAGGACCAGGACTCGTGGGAATCAAACATGGATCTGTGCCGGTCCGAGTATGCCAACGCCTTGAGTGGACTTGTCGTAGCTAGTCGTGGTAGTCGAAAGCTCAGAGCACGATCCAACTTCGTGTGGCAGGGGCGGCCCTCCGTTTCATTGATGCGTTTCCGCGAGCAACCCGTAACTAAGATTGAGCTACTATCCCGTTTCGCCCCGGCGCTGTCACGAATTCTGATGCGGTCAACAGCAGTGGATACACCGTCAGATCTTCCTCCGGACCTTCGGCCCTTCGGAGACTACTGCTTCCACGGGAATCGCTCGTTGCTCCTCTGGACGTGGCTACGCCCGGATGAAGCGCCTGCAAACGTTTGGGATGCCCCGGGGACACACGCTACACTTACGGAGAACCAGGTTCGTTCTGAGCACATTGAGTATCACAACATGCGAATTGCCCGCGCATGCGCGTGGGCCCAATCTCCACCATCTGATGGCCACCTAAGGGAAGCCTATAAAACATTATCCTTTACTGACGAATCGATTCACCATAGCAGCCAAGCGGGAGAGGTTTCAGAGGCGCTTGCGTACTTCATGGCAGAATTTGGCACCCTGAAGTTGGTGTCTTCGGGAAAAGAAGCGGCACGCTGGCACCTCGACGAGTTGAGATACAGGTCCGATAGGAGCCGAAGCCGCGTGGATCGTTGGTTAGCATTTGTTTTTGGGTTAGTGGGCACCGCAGGATTGGCTGACTTTGCAATCCGGCCCTACTTGGTTGCGGCTTGGCCTGATCTTAGCCGCGAAACTGCTCCCATTGTTGCGTTCGGAGTCGCTGGCTTAATTGTCCTGCTGATAGCCGCCCTTATATGGTTCGGTAACAGGATAGAGCCGGGTAATTAGCCCATTGCGAGTCAGCCCCGACGCTTAAAAACAACGATGTGGCTCGCTAACACATCTTTACACCCGACCGCCTTTGGCGGCGGGAGAGTTCTGTCGTTAACCGCTTGACGAAGGTACATATATGTCTTGACAATCGTTCAAAATCTGGAGGGCGGAAAAAGCACGATTTCCGCTATCTGTACGTAACAAAATGGTGATTGACTCAAAATAGGCTAAGGGTCAT
>CAZCPP010000374.1:0-4159 GCA_964500655.1 uncultured Anaerolineaceae bacterium
TTATGAAGCTTATCAGAAACGACCATTCCTTTGCTACCCATAGTATCTAACGGCATGGAAGCAGGTTGGGGCGAAGTGCGATTCGATCGAAACGCCATGAAACTACTTGGCGTGGGAGATAGCGAAGTAATCTGGCAAAATCATTTTGATGAAGTGATTGAGTTACCTACGGGATCGCAACTACTGGCTACAAATGCGCATACCAAAATCCAGGCTTATGTCAATTTCGACGGGCGTCTCTTCGGCACCCAGTTCCACCCACAATTCAATCGGGAAACCGGTAACGAACTTTACTTAAAGGACCGAGAACTGTTGGAAAAGAACAACTATTTGGTTGAGGATATTATCCAAGACGGTCCTTCCATCGAAGCGGGGAAGATATTCTTCGGTTATTTCCTGGAGCAGGTATGAATCAAGACAGCCTCATTCAATGGCTCTTAGAAGGGGATGTATCTATCCAGTATCAAGTTCAGCGAGATTTATTGGGAGTAGAAAAACCTGAATTGCAAAAGCGCATCTCCACAAAAGGCTGGGGAGCGCAATTTCTAGGGGCTCGCAAGGAGGACGGTCATTGGGGGCGCGGTTTCTACCAACCCAAATGGATTTCCACTCACTACAGCCTGCTGGACATTAAAAATCTCGGCTTTCCACCGGACCACCCAAAAATCAGGGAAACAATCGCGATGCTGCTACGCGATCAAAAGGCGCAGGACGGGGGCATTCACCCTATCGGAACGGTAAAGCAAAGCGACGTGTGTATCAACGGCATGTTCCTGAATTACGCTTGCTATTTCAAAGCTCAAGAATCCGGCCTGCACTCGGTCGTAGATTTCGTGATCAAACAGCACATGCCAGATGGCGGTTTTAATTGTCAATATAATCGCCAGGGCGCAGTGCACAGCTCTATGCACTCCACCATATCGGTACTCGAAGGTGTTCTGGAATACGTGCACAACGGATATACCTATCGCCTGGCGGAGTTGGAAACTATCGCTGCAAACGCGCGTGAATTTATCTTGCAGCACTATATATTCCGTTCTGATAAAACTGGTGAGACCATCAACAAACGCATGCTGATGCTGTCGTATCCTGCGCGCTGGTATTACGATATCTTACGCGCCCTGGATTACTTCCAGGCTACAAAGATCGAATATGATGCTCGCATGGGACCCGCCTTGGAGATCCTGAAAAAAAAGCGACGCAAAGACGGGAAATGGCCTGTGCAGTCCAGGCACCCCGGCCAAACTCATTTTGAAATGGAGAAAACCGGTGGCCCCAGTCGCTGGAATACGCTACGGGTATTGAGGGTTTTTAAGCATTTTAGCCAGCTGTGAGAATTTTTGATCTGGATTTGATAGGAGTTTTTATGCAGCGTTTCGTTTTTTACTTCCTGCCGACCATCATGCTTCTGGCAAGCATGGCCTGCTCGCTTGGTACAGTTGGTGTAGATGACCAAGAAAGTACGCCTTCAATTGAGATGCCGCCCACAGCGACCCTTCCGGAGACAGTTGAAATTCCTGCTATTCCAACTACATCTGCCCCGGCAGGCGGGTTCGTCACAGGCACCCCCATTGATGTAGTGAACCTCCCCACACTAAAAGGTTGGGGAGGAGGGTTCGGATATATGCCATGCTATGTAGAAAGCACTGAACCCTCAATAACTAGCCCTGGGTTCAGTATTTATCCCTACAGATCACTTTGCCTGAACAATTTCCCAACGGCAGCAGGTAGTCCAGACTTTACTGTGACGCTGACCGATCCTGCAGGTCGCTCTTTTAGTGAGGTCTTCACGTATTTTCAGGACGAGATCCGTAATTCGAGAGGCGTAGATGCTGGAAACATCCAGCATAGTAGTGATTTTGATGAACCGGCGACTCCCGGGGTTAGCATGGAAGTCTATATGCCTTCCAACGTGCCCTGTGGAGATTGGTTAGTTTCTGCCAGCACTTCAGATGGGGGCATCAACGTCAGGCCAACGGTTCTCACCCTGGAGTGTGCTACACCTCTTCTAAGTGTGCTCCCCGATCTGTCCACAAATCCCTTTATTTCTCCCGTTTATGACTGGGAGGGACCAACTTTCCATAACGGCGAGACAATTCATATCGTTGGAACAGCTCACCTTTCCAATACCGCCCTCATAATTGCCTTTTACCAGTTCGATCCTTCTGTGGGATTATCAGAGGATGGGGAGATGCTTGGGGCAGCCAATTACGGGACTACTATCATGACGGACGGTTCGGGCAACTTCCAAGCAGATTTCATAGTTAGTAGCGCAACACTAAGAGGCGCATATTACGCCCTGGCTGCCCCAGCGATAACACCCGACATGAGGCTGTATCATTTTGGCACACGCTTTTCTATTGAGTAGGTGATAGCCACGCAGGAAAGGCAGAGGCGGTATATGCATGTTATACAAGTATGGAAACATGTTTATCTAAGGAACAATTATGCCTACCAGATTCGCCCATACAAACTTGATCGCACAGGATTGGAAGCGTTTGTCTGCTTTTTATCAGGAAGTCTTTGGCTGCGTACCCGTCTCACCGGAAAGGGACCTGGCCGGGGAGTGGATCGAAAAAGCGACCGGGATCAGGGGTGCACATATCACTGGTGAGCACCTGCTGCTCCCCGGTTACAACGAGCAGGGCCCGACGCTGGAGATCTTTGGGTACGACAGCATGCCGGAGCACCCCCTTACACTTCCAAACACACCTGGGTTTTCACATATTGCCTTCGTGGTGAATGACGTGCCGGGGACTGCAAAAGCCATCTTGAAAGGGGGTGGTTCAGCCGTTGGAGAGCTGACTAAAAAGGAATTCCCCGGCGCGGGCAGGCTGACCTTTCAGTATATGGCTGACCCAGAAGGCAACATTATTGAAATCCAGAACTGGTAGCAGGGTGAAGGGTAAGATCAAACCGGTGCTAAAACCAGAGCCCGGAACCTACGCGTTGATCTACCAGAGTATTTCAAAGGCACAAATACAAGTTGGTCGTTTAGGGCAGATCGAACTGTTACCCGGATACTACATCTACATCGGCAGCGCATTCGGGCCGGGTGGAGTACGGGCACGGGTAAATCGGCATTTCCGGATGGACAATCGAGTGTACTGGCACATCGATTATCTACGCGAATACCCCACCCCTCTGGATGCATGGATCAGCTATGAGAACAAACATTATTGAACATCAGTGGGCACGGACTTTACGTGATATGAAGGGCATGACACCAATCCGTGATTTCGGTTGCAGCGATTGCACCTGTTTCTCGCACTTGTTTCATGCCTTTTCAATGCCTGATTTTGAAATTTTTACCAATAGAGTTGTGTAATGTTTTACGTAAGCGTTTAGTGGTGATGTTCCTTTGCGATATAGGTTGACAAAGTGACAAATTATGCACTATTTGTATCATTTCTAACCAATAAGACATTCTATGAACAACGTCAACCTAAGCTTTAGTTGGGCTGGCCATTTCGAAAGAAAGAAGCATTGTAAATGTATAATGGAGGAAAGAAAAACATGATTACATCTGGATTAATCCTTGGGTTTATAGCGCTAATCTTATCCTTGGGTGGCACTTTAATTCTCCCCCTTTGCACACCCTGTATTGCTATATTTCTGGGTCCAATAAGTGGCTTTTTGGCTCCCCAATTTGAGAAACCAATCGAAAAGCAACCTGCCGTTACACGCGGGGCATACGCAGGAGTTATTGCTGGTATCGGGGCGTTCCTGGGTCAAGCCATTGGTGCCATAATAAACTCGATCATTGTGGGGCCAGAAGGTGCAGCAGATATGATGCAGTCACTTGGACTCCCAACAACCTATGGTTATGGATTCGGCACAGGTTACTGGATTGGAATAATTGGCAGCACATTATGCATTAGTTTGCTAAACATTCTAATTATGGCCGGCATGGGTGCACTTGGTGGCTTATTGTGGTGGCAGTTCATTGGCAGCAAAAAAGAAGTGGTAACGCCAATAGAATGAACCCGCCCAACGAAGCGTGCGCTCCGCCTGTTCCCGAATCATTCTGCAGGTGAGCGTGTGGACGGAGGGCATTTGAGAGCATCGAATAATTAGAAAACTACCCATCTTTGATGTATATCTAATAGGACTTACGCAAAACTGAGAGATTGACGGTAGATAGCAAAGCCATTATTGT
>CAZCPP010000375.1:0-4137 GCA_964500655.1 uncultured Anaerolineaceae bacterium
TGCAACTGGGGAAGCAGACCTGGTCATCAAACGCTTGGCTGATGATAACGATGCTCGACGGCTTGAAAAAGCTTTACTAATACTGGATGGCGTTTTAGAAGCTCAGGTGAATTTTACATCTGAAAAAGCCCGCGTTCGGTATATCCCCACAATAGTGACACAGGCTGAGATTAGGCGTGCTGTTACCAGTGCCGGATTCGAAGCCTTAGAGATGGGTGGAGATGCAGAAGATGTTGAAGCAAAGGCTCGCGAGCGGGAGATCAACGAGCAAAGACGTTTATTGATCGTTGGTTTGATATTCACAATTCCACTTTTCATTTTTTCAATGAGCATGGATTTTGGCATTGTACCGATGGCTTGGATGGAAGCAGCCTGGGCACGTTGGGTGATGTTTACTCTGGCAGCCCCAGTGCAGTTCTATGTAGGTTGGCAATATTACCTGGGTGCATATAAATCATTGCGCAACGGCTCAGCCAACATGGATGTATTGATTGCGATGGGTTCATCGGTGGCATTTTTCTATTCTGTTGTGGTAATGTTGGAAATAGTAACTGGGCACGTTTATTACGAAACTGCGGCGGTTATTATCACATTAATTCGATTGGGTAAATTCCTGGAAGCCCGTGCCAAAGGTCGTACCAGCGAAGCGATCAAGAAATTAATGGGATTACGCGCCAAGACCGCCCGAGTACTTCGCCCTGCTCCAGAAGGTGAAGCAGGTACCGGAGCGGAGGTTGAAATCCCCATCGACGAAGTGATAGTTGGTGACATTGTGCTCGTACGCCCAGGTGAGAAAATCCCAGTTGACGGTGTAGTCATCGAGGGCCGCTCAACAGTAGATGAGTCGATGTTAACAGGTGAATCTTTGCCAGTTGAAAAAGGCCCTGGTGAAGCAGTTATCGGTGCCACACTGAACAAGTTGGGCGCCCTCAAATTCGAAGCCACAAAAGTCGGCAAAGAGACTGCGCTTGCGCAAATCGTTCGTCTGGTCGAGGAAGCCCAAGGAAGCAAAGCGCCCATCCAAAAAATGGCGGACCAGGTTTCGGAGATTTTTGTGCCGGTGGTGCTGGGGATTGCGGCAGTCACGTTTTTGGCCTGGTATTTGCTGGTCCCAGAAGCCTGGGGCGGTGGCGATTTTACCAACGCGCTAATCAATATGGTGGCGGTGCTGGTGATCGCCTGCCCGTGCGCGATGGGACTGGCTACACCCACGGCTGTGATGGTCGGGACAGGCAAAGGCGCAGAGTTGGGGATTCTGTTCCGTAACTCCGAAGCTTTGGAACGCGCCGGAAATGTGGGCGTGGTGGTGCTGGATAAGACCGGTACGATTACAAAAGGACAGCCTGCAGTCACAGATATTGTGGTCAACGGCAAGATTGAAGAAAGCGAGTTGCTGCGATTAGCCGCCTCGGTTGAAAAAGGCAGTGAACATCCATTGGGGGAAGCGATTTGGGCCGAAGCCACTTTTCGTGGTTTGGATTTGGCGGAAGCGGCTGGCTTCAAGGCAAGTCCCGGGCAAGGGGTGCAGGCCGAAGTAGAAGAGAGAAGCGTGGCTGTCGGCAATCTGCGCATGATGGAAGCAAATAATTATCCGCTAAATGGGCTGGAATTCGATTTATCCCGCACCCAATCTGAAGCCAAGACGGCCATGCTGGTAGCAGTCGATGGGCAAGTGACGGGCGTGATCGCGGTGGCAGATACGCTCAAGGATGGTTCGAAAGCGGCGATCGATGAACTGCGCCGCATGGGTTTGCGGGTGGCGATGATCACCGGCGATAACCAGAAAACTGCGGGTGCGATTGCGGAGCAGGTGGGCGTGGATACCCTGCTGGCCGAAGTTTTGCCCGAGGGGAAGTCGAGCGAGATCAAGAAGCTGCAAGAATCAGGTCTGGTGACTGCAATGGTGGGGGATGGCGTAAATGACGCTCCTGCGCTGGCCCAGGCCGATGTGGGCATTGCAATCGGCACCGGTACGGATGTAGCCATGGCAGCCGCTCCTGTGACACTGATCAGCGGCGACCTCAAGGGCTTACCGCGTGCAATTTCGCTCTCCCGAAAAACGCTGGGAACGATTAAACAAAACCTATTCTGGGCATTTTTCTATAACGCAATTTTGATCCCTGCGGCAGCAATGGGCTTTTTGATCCCAATGTTAGCGGCTGGCGCGATGGCTTTTAGTAGCGTTTTTGTTGTTAGTAACAGTCTGCGGTTGAGACGAGCAAAGATTTAATAGTTCTAAGGTCAAGTAAACAGCTTGGCCTTATTTATTTTGTTGGGATATCAATTTTTATATATTAGCAATGGTGTTCAAAGAAAAACTGCCCTATAATTAAGTGGCTTTGCTTCTTTGCAAAGCAAAAATTATTTGAGAGGAAACCATATGGCAGTGTCCACAATTGGTCGCTATGAAATCTTATCGGAGTTAGCGCAAGGTGGGATGGGCATCATCTACCTTGCGCACGATCCATTTGTGCAACGACCGGTGATCATAAAAGTTTTGACATATCGTTTTGCCATGGATGATTTTCATCGGGATTTCTTCCAACAGGAAGCTAAGATCATCGCAGCGCTGGAGCACCCTTATATTGTTCCTGTGTATGATTTTGGCTGGCAGGGTTCACAGCCGTATTTTGTTATGCGTTATATGGTTGGAGGGTCCCTCGAAGATATGATGAAACGTCAGGAAATTAAATTGGCTGAATTTGCCAAAATTCTTGAACGGATCTGTGAAGCGCTGGATACAGCTCATGATCGCAAGATTATTCATAGAGATATTAAGCCCGCGAATATCATGTTTGATATTGATAATAAAGCTTTTCTTGGAGATTTCGGAATAGCACAAATGAAGAGTGATAAAGATGAAGAAGAAGAATGGTTGGTAGGAACGCCTAATTACATGAGCCCTGAACAGTGCCTGGACCAAAAGTTAGATGGCCGATCCGATGTGTATGCGTTGGGTATTGTTTTGTATGAGGTGATAACCGGCCAATTGCCGTTTAGTGGGGCGAGCAACGAGCAAGTAATGGATATGCAAGTCAATCAACCGGTTCCAAATGTCTTGGATTTGCAACCAGATTTGCCAAATGCCTGGCAGGAGATTATTGTCAAAGCGATGGCAAAATCTCCAGATGGGCGCTATACCAGCGCAGGTGAATTTGCTCAGGATGTGCAGGATTTGGTTTCTGGTCGTTGGTTTTGGCGAAAACTCTAATAAGGATAAAATAAATGAATATTGGTATCTGGTACGCGCTGGGCGCGTATGTGCTTTGGGGGATATTCCCAATTTACTGGAAGTGGTTGCAACATGTTCCGGCTATTCAGGTGACTGGCCATCGCATAGGGTGGTCATTTGTTTTTTTGCTGATAGTAATTGTCGTCACCAAGCAGTGGACCAAATTACGTTCATCCCTGACTTGGCGTGTGCTCGGGATCTATTTTATCGCAGGTCTGCTCCTAAGCGCAAATTGGTTAGTTTATATTTGGGGTGTTAATGCAGGTTACATTGTGGAAACCAGCCTGGGATATTTTATCAATCCATTGTTGAGCATATTACTTGGAGTGATTTTTCTACGTGAGCGTTTGAGAATCTCGCAGTGGTTTCCAATCGGGTTAGCAGCCTTGGGAGTGATTTATCTTACAATCGCGTATGGCTCCTTACCTTGGATCGCGCTTTCTCTCGCATTTACTTTTGGAATTTATGGATTGGTGAAAAAGACCTCGCCGCTCGGATCGCTTTTTGGCCTGACCATTGAAACCGGATCGTTGTTCATCCCTGCATTAATTTACTTGATTATTCTAGAAAGTACTGGACAAGGTGCATTTGGTCATACTGATTTGAAATCTGATTTTCTCTTGATTTGCACAGGGATTATGACAACCATCCCGCTGCTGATGTTTGCTTCTGCCGCCAAACGCATCCCATTGTCGATGGTTGGAATCATGCAATATATAGCGCCTACACTACAATTTATACTTGGTGTGTATGTTTACAACGAAGCATTTTCCACCACGAAATTAATCGGTTTTTCGATGGTCTGGATGGCTTTAATCATCTACTGGTTAGAAGATGTGCTAGCAAATCGGGCGCAAAAGGCAATTATCGAGACTATCTAAGGGACCAAATTCTAAGAATTTATT
>CAZCPP010000376.1:0-4117 GCA_964500655.1 uncultured Anaerolineaceae bacterium
AGGAGGTCTACAGTTAGTCCAATTTTCCTTGCGATAGTTTACAGAGGGGATGTGAAACTTACGCGAGACGGAAATCAGCATCCTGCATAGCTTCGATCAATACCTTACCACGATTAGTAACGGTCAATTTTTCTCCGGTATGGAGAACATGATCCTCGAGGTCACCTGGTTGGGTAACCCACAAAATGCCAGAGTCACAATACAAGGTAGAGCCGGGTTTTACCGTGCTCATCGGCTTGAAGTCATTTTGTTGCATGTGAACGTTAAATTCAGATTCCTGTTTTGTATTCATGTCTTGATCCTTTCATGTTAATAAAGGCTCGATAATCATATTATCTCATAAATACACCTTACAGTACAGATGCAAATAATATATATTGTAACCAGTACAGTTTGTGATACAATACACTGTACTGGTAATTGAGAACGAAAACTGTATCACAATTATTCCCTAAGGGAGTCTATATGGCCACACAAAAAACTTCTGAAGCTTTTTTATACGAGAAAATCGCTAGCAGCATTACGGAATTAATCAAGCAAGGAACCTACCGCACCGGTGAACGCATACCATCTGTGCGCCAGATGAGCAAGCAGCAAGAAGTAAGTATCAGTACCGTCCTGCAGGCTTATCTTGTTCTTGAAGACAAGGGGTTGATTGAAGCGAGACCACAATCCGGATATTATGTGCGCACACCGGATTTCGACAGGCTCCCAGAACCTGAAACTTCATCTCCGGGTACAGACCCATGTCATGTTAGTCTCCATGAGTTAATGATGATGGTTCTACGAGACACGCTTAACCCGGAGTTAACCCAACTGGGCGCTGCGATGCCCAACCTGGAACTGCTTCCGACCGATCGGCTGAATCGCATCCTGTCCCGTTTGGCCCGTCAATCTGGAGAAGAAGCACATCAGTATGAACTACCGCCCGGGTTGAAAGAATTACGTGTACAAATTGCTCAACGGGCCTTTAACTTTGGTTGCAAATTTTCCCCAAACGATCTAGTTATCACTTCTGGTGGTATCGAAGGCATCGACCTGTGCCTTCACGCGGTTTGTAAACCTGGGGATATTGTCGCGATTGAATCACCCATGTACTTTGGTACATTACAAAGCCTGGAAGTCCATGGCCTACGCGCGCTCGAAATCCCAACTCACCAAAGGGACGGTATTAGCCTGGATGCATTACACTTTGCTATCGAACACAATCCCATAAAGGCTGTGTTAATTATCTCAAATTTTAACAATCCATTGGGAAGCTGCATTCCCAACGAAAAGAAGAAAGAGCTGGTGGAGTTGTTGGCTACTTACGAAATCCCCTTGATTGAAAACGATGTTTCTGGCGAGATTTACTTCACAGATAAACGCCCCCTAGTTGCCAAAGCTTTCGACACGAAGGGATTGGTTATGTTGTGTTCATCCTTCTCAAAAGACATCAGCCCTGCTCTGCGTGTTGGATGGACCTCCCCAGGGCGATTTAAAACCGAGGTGGAATGGTTGAAGTTTACAGGAAACACTGCAACCGCTACCTTGCCCCAAATGGCTGTGGCCGAATTTTTAGACACTGGCGGTTATGACCAACACTTGCGTCACATTCGTAGGGAATACGCACATAACGTAAAATTACTATCACAGGCAGTGACGCGCTATTTTCCTCCAGAGACGCGTGTTTCCCGTCCAAGTGGAGGATTCGTCCTCTGGGTACAACTTCCGGAATTTATCGACTCGTTAGAGCTTTATAAACTTGCCTTGCAAAATAATATTACCATCACACCTGGATATTTATTCTCGCCTACTAATCAATTCTCTAACTTCATTCGTTTGAATGCAGCTGCTTGGTCTTATCCAATTGAACGCGCTGTTGAAAAGTTGGGAGAAATGGTGGCCAGCACATCAGATACTCGGTGAGCTGCTTCAACTGATACTGTTATAATATTTTTCTAATTTTCACAATTAAGGAGCTCCAATGCCCACAACAATCATATTTGGTACAGATGGATGGCGTGGTTTCGTTGGTGAAGATTACACTTTCGACAACGTCCGTCGCTGTTCACAGGGATTCGCTGAATATCTAATCGAAACTGGCAAACAAGGGCAACTTGTTGTCGTTGGACACGATAAACGCTTTAGCGGTGAACATTTCGCAGCATCTGTGGCCGAAGTTCTGGCTGGTAACGGATTCAAAGTCTTGTTAACTGATGGCGCTACTCCTACACCTGTCATCTCGCATGCCGTAGTTGACAAGAAAGCCGCTGGTGCAGTCAACGTGACCGCTTCTCACAACCCGCCTACTGACAACGGTTTCAAAGTTCGTGATGAGAACGGCGGCGCGATCGATCCAGAAGGGTTGAAACAGATTGAAGCCAATATCCCTGATGATGTCAATGCCATAAAGCGAATTACACTGAAAGATGGCCTGGAGGATGGCGCCATCCAAATGTTCGATGCCTCTATTGCATACATCGAACACGTAAAAAAGTTAATCGACTTGCAACCCATCAAGGACGCAGGCTTGACCGTCATGGTAGATGCCATGTGGGGCAACGGAGCTGGGTGGTTCACCCGCCTGCTCGAAGGCGGTAAAACCAAGATCATCGAAATACACAACGAGCGTAACCCTTCCTTCCCCGAAATGAAGCGTCCTGAACCGATTCAACCCAACGTGGACGTCGGTTTGCAAGCTACAATTGATAATAGGGCCGATGTACTGCTCATCAACGACGGTGATGCCGACCGCGTCGGCTTTGGCGATGAAAATGGAAAATTCATCGACCAACTTCGTGCCTATGGTCTGTTAGCTTACTACTTGCTGGAAGTACGTGGTGAACGCGGACCGATCGTCAAAACCCTTTCCACAACAACTATGCTCAACAAGCTAGGCAAAATATATGACGTGGAGGTAGTCGAAACTGGTGTTGGCTTTAAATATGTTGCTCCCAAAATGCTCGAAATTGATGGTCTAATTGGCGGCGAGGAATCGGGTGGTTATGCCTTCCGCGGCAACGTTCCCGAGCGCGATGGCATCCTAGCAGGACTGTATATGCTCGATTTCATGGTGCGCACCGGCAAAAAACCTACGGAGTTGCTCAAGCTACTTTTTGAAAAAGTTGGTGGAGAACACTACTATGATCGCATTGATACACCTTTCAAGGGCGACAAGCAGGAAAAGATCGAAAGAATCCTGGCCGCCAATCCAGATTCTATAGGTGGATTAAAAGTTACCGAACTCATTACTATTGATGGATTCCAATTCCGGCTTGAAGATGGTGGCTGGTTACTAATCCGCTTTAGTGGAACTGAACCAATTATCCGGGTTTATTGCGAAACTATGCACAGCGATAAGGTGAAAGCCATCTTGCAAGACGGGTTGAAGATCGCTGGGATTGAATAACACTTGGCCTTCAAGCTTGCCGATACACATTGTCATTTAGACTTTAATAAATTCGACGAGGACCGTAAATCTGTCATTGAACGCGCTGAAAATGCGGGACTGGTCCGAATATTGATTCCAGCTCTTTCTGTGACCTCGAGCCTGTCGGCTATTAAATTAGCTGAGTCCCATCCCATGCTTTTCGCCGCTGTTGGCGTCCAACCCAACGAGTCGCTGACCTGGGATAATGCCAGCATTTCTGCCTTACGCGAATTAGCGGTCAATCCAAAGGTTGTTGCAATTGGCGAGATTGGCTTGGACTACTACTGGAATGCCGCTCCTCATGAACATCAGCAGCGAGTATTCCGAGAGCAGCTTGATCTTGCAACTGAACTGGAACTCCCTGTCATTATCCATTTACGTGAAAAAGACGATGCCACTGGCGGTCCTTGTGGTGAGGATGCAATGAATATTTTGGGTGAATGGATAGCAGGTTTGGGTGCGAATAAAGATGCGTTGAAAAAGAATCCTGGAGTGTTACATTCGTTTTCTGGTTCACTGGAAACTGCACAGCGGGCTATCGATCTCAATTTTCATATTGGTATTTCTGGCCCGGTTACATTCAAGCAGGCACAATACAAGCAAGAAATGATTGTACAGCTACCTTTAGAGAATTTTCTTATCGATACAGTTGCACCTTATTTAACACCGGATCCATATAGAGGAATACGCAACGAACCCGCCTTT
>CAZCPP010000377.1:0-4116 GCA_964500655.1 uncultured Anaerolineaceae bacterium
ATGGTATTGTCACAGCTGCTGAAAAATACAATGGTCCTGAACCTGTCAATCTTGGTTCTGGCTATGAAATATCGATAAAAAATCTTGCTGATTTGATTCAGCATCAGACAGGTTTCAAAGGTGAATTGGTCTGGCAAACAGATAAGCCAAATGGCCAGCCCCGACGCGGACTGGACGTCACGCGTGCGAAGGAATATTTCGGCTGGGAAGCACAGGTTCCGTTCGAAGAAGGTATGCGCCGCACAATCGATTGGTTTAAAGAAAATAGAGACAAAATCAAATAACTAATGAGCGAACTGGTCAAATCTGAACCAACTACAATTTTCATCAAACCAACAACAGGTTTAGCTGCGCTGAATCTGCGCGATTTGTGGGTATATCGTGAGTTGATATTTTTCATGATATGGCGTAACTTAAAGGTGCGTTATAAGCAAACCCTGCTAGGTGCGGCTTGGGCGGTGATCCAACCTTTGATGACAATGATCGTCTTCAATTTTATTTTTGGTAATGTTGCAAAAGTGCCAACAGACGATATTCCCTACCCTATATTTTCGTATACAGCTTTGCTTCCTTGGGGTTTATTTACGACTGCGCTCAATCAAGCCAGCCGTTCGCTGACGGCCAATCACAATATGGTGACTAAGATTTACTTCCCACGCCTGGTATTGCCCATATCTTCGGTTTTGGCCGGATTGGTGGATTTTGCTATCGCCTTTGTGATCCTAATCGTTTTGATGGCTTATTACGAGGTCACACCCGCATGGAATGTGGTATGGACATTGCCATTATTTCTATTGCTATCAATTATCACTGCATTGGGTGTAGCCTTGTGGTTGTCTGCAATTAACGTCAAGTATCGGGATGTAAATTATGCTCTACCTTTTTTGACCCAATTCTGGCTTTTCATTACGCCGGTTGCTTACTCAGCGAGCGTTATTTCAGAAAAATGGCAATTAGTTTACTCGCTAAATCCTATGGCTGGGGTGGTCAACGGTTTTCGCTGGGCATTGCTTGGTTCGGGAACCGGGCCAGATACTGCGCTCTGGGTTTCGGTAGGGATTTCAATGGTCGTTCTTGTAAGTGGGCTGTTCTACTTTCGTAACATGGAACGCACCTTTGCGGATATGATCTAATGGCAACAGCGATCAAAGTTGAAAACCTGGGCAAACGTTACCGTATTGGCACTGCCCCGACCAAATTTAAATATGGCATGCTGCGCGATGTCATTGTAGATACCGCCACAGCCCCTGTCCGCTGGGTGCGTTCGCTCGGTAAGAAACAGCCTTTGTTGGACAACCAGCCCAATTACATCTGGGCCTTGAAAAATGTCTCTTTCGACTTGGAAGAAGGCAAAGTACTTGGCATTGTAGGACGCAACGGTGCGGGAAAAAGCACCCTGCTAAAAGTCCTTTCACGCGTCACCGAACCAACCCAGGGAACCGTTACCGTGCGCGGACGAGTTGGTTCCCTCCTTGAAGTTGGTACCGGTTTCCATCCCGAACTAACTGGTCGTGAAAACATCTATATGAACGGCGCAATTCTAGGTATGAAACGCGATGAAATTGAAAGCAAATTTGACGAAATTGTGGCTTTCTCTGAAGTGGAGCAATTTATTGACACCCCTGTCAAGCGTTATTCGTCAGGCATGTATTTGCGACTGGCTTTTGCTGTCGCAGCTCACCTGGAGCCTGAAATTTTAGTAGTGGACGAAGTACTGGCGGTCGGTGATGCTGAGTTCCAAAAGAAGTGTATCGGTAAGATGGGCGATGTCGCCCAACAAGGACGCACTGTACTGTTTGTCAGCCACAATATGTCTGCTATATTACGTCTAACTGAAGAAGCCATCGTGCTAAACAAAGGCCAGCTCATCATGCGCGGTCCCTCTCAAAAGGCTGTAGACTTTTACCTTTCATCTGGACAGGCGCAAGCAGGGGAGCGTATCTGGGACATGGATGAAATCCCGCACGATTCTGCCCCTTTTTACCCCGTTGCATTACGTCTCAAAGATCAAAAGGGCAAGGTGGTCGATACTGTCCGTTCTACAGAACCAATCACTGTAGAGATGGAGTATCATCTTGAAGCGCCTCTCACAGGTTTACGAGTTGGTTTTTACCTTAGCAGTATGCGTGGTGAATACATTATTACTTCCTTCGACACCGACAATGCCAAGCAATACGAGAAATTTGGGTTACGTGATAGCGGTCATTACATCAGCCACTGCACCCTACCAGCCGACCTGTTCAACGAAGGTCGCTATTCGCTGGGTGTAAACGCAAGTTCTTTTGGTGTACGCCGATATTTCCAAGATGAGCAAGCCCTGGCCTTCACTGTGGATATCTCTGGGGCGCCTGGCACGCAATGGGCTGAACCACGTCAGGGACCCATTCGTCCTCGCTTGGATTGGAAGATTGAGAAAGTTGAATAATTAGTTGGGCTATTGGCCCGATCCACAATCAGATGCTAAAAAAATTTATTGGCAATATCCCGTACACCGCAGAGCTCTACGACTCGTTTCGTAAAGACCGCCCACGCACGCGCTATAACCTTGAGCAACTCAAAGCCGCGTTACCTGCTGCTGTTGAGCAGGCGCGCCCGTATGCTGAAAAAGCTCCTCGTGGGAAAAAGCTTCTCCTCTTTGCTACCTTGCACTACTGGGTAGAGCAGGCTACCATGCTTGGTCTTGCTCTGCGTGGCTTTGGGCACGATGTCACTGTGGCATACCTACCATATTGCGATTGGCGGGTGGACATCAACGAATTTGATCTCCGCCGCCAAGATTTATACACACAGCGCGTTCTAACTCCCTTGGATGGATTAGTAAACACCACTTCACTCCTCAACGTCAAACTTGCTCCCGATTTGCCAGTGAATCTGACCAAAGACATTCACCTCGTCTCCACCTACGACGCGCAGTACACTCTGCAAGTTGAAGATGTGGATGAAGGCAGCGATCTCTATCGCCTGCGCTTGGAACGCAACAATCACGCTGCCCGCGCTGCGTTAGCTTATATGCAAGTCGAAAAACCTGACTTGGTTCTCAGCCCCAACGGGACCATCACCGAACTTGGCGCAGTTTATCGTGTGGCACGGCATCTCGATATCCGCACGGTAACATATGAATTCAACGACCAGCGTGAACAAATCTGGATCGCCCAGGACGATGAAGTCATGCACCAGCGTACGGATGGTCTTTGGGAAGCACGTGGTGGGAATAAATTGACCGCTGCTCAACGAAACTTAATCGACGAGCTTGAATCTGCACGCATGGGCGCCAAAGCCTTTGGCAAATCTGCCCGTAAATGGCAAGATGTGGAAACCATAGGCGGGGATAAGTTACGCCAGGAACTAGGACTTGACAACCGCCCAGTCATCCTGTTGGCAACTAATGTACTGGGGGATAGTCTGACGCTAGGACGCAACACATTTGCAAAGAGCATGGCCGCCTGGATTGCGGAAACGGTCCGGTTTTTGGCTAGCAAGCCCGAGGTCCAGTTAGTAATGCGCGTACATCCAGGTGAACGTCTAACACATGGCCGTTCGATGGTCGATGTTGTCAACGAAGCACTGCCCTCCATCCCTGAACATATCCATGTCATCGGGCCGCTGGAAAAGGTTAATACTTACGACCTGATGGAGGTTGCCTCGCTGGGGCTGGTTTATACCACCACAACTGGCATGGAAATGGCGATGAATGGAATCCAAGTGGTGATCTGTGGCGATACTCACTACCGTATGCGCGGCTTCACTTGTGACCCTCAAAGCTGGGGGGAATACTACGACATGCTGGACTCCGTTATTAAAAACCCTGAGCGATTGAACCAAGAACAAATTGAAACTGCCTGGGAATATGCTTACCGGTTCTTTTTTGAATACCCCCAGCCTTTTCCCTGGCGATTGATGCACTTCTGGAAAGACGTGGATATCTGGCCTTTAGCACGTGTTCTCTCTGATGAAGGTCAGGCTGAATATAAAAAGACTTTTGATTACCTGGCTGGTGAACCGATAAAATGGTAATGTAGTAGTGCGGTATATTTGCCCCTACAAAATAATCATATGACCAACACAAAGCAACAAGTACGTGAATTTTACGACCAGATTGGTTGGTCACAGGCTGGT
>CAZCPP010000378.1:0-4104 GCA_964500655.1 uncultured Anaerolineaceae bacterium
TTGAATTATGAAGTTTATCCCTGGCGCAGCTTGAGTGCTCGTTTTATGCGTTGGTTTGTTCGTCCACGACTTGGCGGAAAACATTTTTTACGCGTAATTTTTTGGTTAGAAGAGCATTTTCCAGCCTTTTTTGGTAAGCATGGGCAATATCCGATGATTGTGATTTGGAAATAGCATTATGTCTAAATTTACCGAACAGCAGTATCTCAAAAACGAGCAGTATCAAGATTCATCCAATCTGGATGCTCGCGTAGAGTTACACCGACGATTCAGTACCAATACTTATGGCTGGTTCCCATGGGTTTTTGACACATTGGAGACCCTTTCTAATTCGGCGCACGTGCTTGAATTGGGTTGTGGTCCGGCATATATGTGGAATGAGTGCGTGGATCGAATTCCTGTCGGTTGGATTATTATCCTAAGTGACTTGTCAGAAGGTATGGTGACGGCTGCAAGGCAAAATATGGCAGTCACCGGGCGTATCTTCAAATACGAGCAAATTGATGCTCAATCTATTCCTTACCCTAATGAAACCTTCGATATTGTGATTGCCAATCATATGCTGTATCATCTTCCTGACCGATTAAAAGGACTGGAAGAAATTCGTCGGGTGTTGAAAACCGGTGGACATTTTATTGCGACCACCGTTGGGAGTGATCATCTCATTGAAATAACAAATTGGCGTAAACTAATCAGTTTGGACTTAGATTTTCTACCATCTATCAACTCATTTACTCTTGATAATGGACTTGAACAAATTTCAACTTACTTCCAACAAGTTGAAATCAAGCGTTATGATGACGATTTACGTGTTACCGAGATTGAACCACTAATGGCCTACATACATTCAGCACTTATAGAAAAAGAATTGTCAAACCACAAGGTGGACAACCTCCGCCAGGAATTAGAAAATATGCTTTCCGAAAAGGGTGAAATTTCTATTACAAAAGACTCTGGCCTGTATATGGCTGTGAAATAGGAGTATTTATGGATTGGAAAAACGAAGTTGTCCTTGTTACTGGTGGTACGGGTTCCTTCGGCAAAAAATTTACTAAAATCCTTTTGGAAGAAAAAGTGCCAAAGAAAATCATCATCTTTAGCCGGGACGAACTCAAACAGCACGAAATGCGCGTTGCAGGCTATGACGACCCGCGATTGCGTTACTTCATCGGGGATGTGCGCGATCGTGACCGTCTCGTGCGCGCCATGCACGGTGTGGATATTGTTGTCCATGCTGCCGCGCTTAAGCAGGTTCCAGCGTGTGAGTACAACCCGATGGAAGCCATTAAGACAAATATTCAAGGTACATCCAACGTGATTGAAGCCGCCCTAGATGCAGATGTTAGCAAAGTCTTAGCACTCTCCACCGATAAGGCAGTCAGCCCAGCAAATTTATATGGTGGAACCAAATTGGTGGCTGAAAAATTGGTTGTGCAATCTAATGCCTACGCCGCCGGATCATCCACTCGCTACTCTTGTGTTCGTTATGGCAATGTAGTCGGTAGTCGTGGTTCAGTTGTACCGCTTTTTCTCAAACAGCGCGCCAGTGGCAAGATTACCATCACCGACGACCGGATGACCCGTTTCTGGCTCTCGCTGGAGCAAGGCGTCCAGTTTGTCATTAACTGCATTGAAGTTATGGAAGGCGGAGAGGTTTTCGTTCCAAAAATACCAAGTACAAAAGTAGTCGATCTAGCAAGTGCTATCGCTCCCGACGCCGAGGTTGAAATTATCGGTATTCGTCCTGGTGAAAAACTGCATGAAGATTTGCTATCTGCCGATGAAGCTCGCCACACCATAGAACTCGAAAGCATGTACGTAGTGCAACCCACTGGAGCCCTGTGGTTCGGCTACTCCTGGAAAGATAAGGGGAAACCCACTCCTGAAGGTTTCTCGTACACAAGCAATAACAATGCTGAATGGCTCGATGTCGAAGGTATAAAAAGGTTTATTGAACCTTTTGCGCAAGCTTTTACCGAAGGTGAACTAGAAGGCTAAATGAGAATTCTTGTTACGGGAGCAAGCGGCCTTTTGGGTCTCAATCTCAGTTTAAAGATGACTGAGACTCACACGATTGTGGGTGCAGACCGCAGCAAACTTATTGGTACACCATTCGAGTTGGTCCAAGCGGATCTGCTCGAACCCGGAAGCCGTTCCCGTATCATCGATTCTATTCGTCCCGACGCTATCATCCATACGGCTGCTAATGCAAACATTGACTCATGCGAGACAGACCCGGATGATGCACATATACTCAATACCGAATTGCCTAATAAAATTGCTGAGATTTGTGCAATACGAAATATCCGGATGATTCATATTTCAACCGATGCGGTTTTTGATGGTACGCAAAAGAGCAATTACACTGAAGCTGATATTCCTAACCCGCTCTCGGTCTATGCGCAGACGAAGTTGGACAGCGAAGACGCCGTCCTTTCCACAAACCCAAATGCAGTTGTTGCCCGGGTCAACTTCTTTGGCTGGAGCCTAAGTGGTGAGCGTTCGTTATCGGAATACTTTGTCAATAATTTAAAGGCAAATCAAGTCTGCAATGGATTCACAGATGTCTGGTTTTGTACAATGTTCGTAGGCGATTTAGCAGATACATTGGTCAAGATGTTAGAAAAAAGCCTTTCAGGGTTGTACCATGTCGTCGGGTCTGAAGCAATCGCGAAGTATGACTTTGGGGTGAAAATCGCCCGTCAGTTTGGATTTGACGATAGCCTGATACAACCCATATCCGTAGAAGAATCCAACTTAACAGCCAAACGTTCTCACAATCTGAAATTATCCATCCACAAATTATCCACGGATTTAGGCATCAAAATCCCCAGTGTATCCACTGGGATCGAGAAGTTTTATACACAGTACACACAGGGTTATCCACAGAAAATGCGTAGTTATCAACAGGTATAGGGTGATTAGCAATTCACCCGTGCAAACGGAGGAACCTATGGAAATCAAAATCGGCTCTCGAAAAATTGGTCTAAGTTACCCAACTTACTTCATCGCAGATATCGCCGCAAATCACGATGGTGATCTGGAACGCGCAAAGACGCTCATTCGCCTAGCAAAAGAAGCTGGAGCAGGTGCAGCCAAATTCCAAAATTTCGATGCCCCCAAGATTGTCTCAGATTATGGTTTCAAGTCTATGAGCGGCGGACAAGTATCACACCAAGCGACTTGGAAAAAATCGGTCGTGGAAGTGTATCGGGCAGCCTCTATCCCGTTTGAGTGGACAACGACCTTGATGGAAGAATGCAATGAAGTTGGGATTGACTATTTTTCTTCTCCTTATGACTTCAAGGCAATTGATTATCTCGATCAATATGTAGAGATGTACAAGGCTGGTTCCGGGGAAATTAACTGGATCGAAGCATTGGAGCGAATGGCGAGCAAGGGCAAACCGTTTTTCGTTGCCACTGGCGCCTCAACCATCGGCGAGGTACAAAAGGCTGTACATGCGATTCTGAAAATCAATAAACAACTGGTGCTAATGCAATGCAATACAAATTACACCGCCAGTCCCGACAACTACGATCATCTGCATCTGAACGTTCTCAAAACCTACGCGACAATGTTCCCAGATGTGGTTTTGGGCCTCTCAGATCATACACACGCGGTTGCTCCGGTTGTGGGAGCAGTAGCTTTGGGGGCACGTGTGATCGAACGTCACTTTACTGATAACAACGATCGCGAAGGCCCCGATCATAAATTTGCCATGAATCCAGATGCCTGGGCAAACATGGTGCATGAAACCCGGTTGCTAGAGCGCGCGCTTGGCTCAGCAGACAAATTCATCGCTGCCAACGAGCAGGACACACAAGTGGTTCAACGTCGGTGTTTGCGTGCCGCCAGAGAAATTAAAGCTGGTGAATCTTTAACCCGCGAAATGATTAACGTACTACGTCCTGCTACTCTCGGAGCTATCAAACCAGATCAGATTGCCAATGTGATTGGTACGAGGGCCCTTGTTGATATGGCGTTTGGAAAAGAGTTGCGCTGGACAGAGTTGGGTGAATAAAATTCATTGTATTTTATGGCAATTCGAACCCCGCTAAATAGTATGGGGCGAATTTACAAAAACTCATGAGAATTCTTTAT
>CAZCPP010000379.1:0-4102 GCA_964500655.1 uncultured Anaerolineaceae bacterium
CCTGCCCAATCGTCACACCAGGCAAGATGATCGCTCCAACACCAATATCGCTGCCATCGCCAATAATCACAGGGGAAAAAGAAATGGGATTGTGCAAAATTGGGAGATCTCTGTTCTCCAAGGTATGGCTGGATGTGAGAATCTTTGCGCCCGGTCCAATGCCGACATCGCTGCCTATACGCATTCCGCCGGCACTATGGAAGAAACATTGCTGCCCTATCCACGTACCACTACCAATGATCATTTCGTTCTGATAGTAGCCTTTGAGAATTGAATTATGCCCTATGTAAACATTATCTCCAATTTCGATATTTTCAGGATGAAAAACCAATACACCCGGCTCGAAGATCACATCTTTGCCGAGGTGTCGAAATTGAGAGCGATCAAATGCCCCACTGCCATGCGACTTATAATCCATAACAATTATTCAGGTTGAGCCCGATAGAACTCTGCAGTACTGCGTATTCCATCGTCGAGGTCTATTTGAGCTTCAAAACCTAAAACTTCTTGGGCTTTCTTCACGGCGGGTATGCGTAATTCTACGTCCACATAATCCTTGCGAGTGAACTTTATCACCGATTTCGAATCCAGTACTCTCACAACCGTATTTGCAAGGCCGTAAATGGTTACAATGGCTCTTTGATTACCGATATTAAATGATTCGCCAACGGCATCAGGATGAGACATAGCCAAGAGAGTGCCATCGACCATATCATCCACATAGCACCACGCGCGAATCTGGGTGCCATCACCATGGACTTCGATATCTTCATTGTTGATAGCCCGTTTTACAAAAGTGCGGATTGCTCCTTCGCCCACCTGCCCCGGACCATACACATTGAATGGACGCACAACCGTAGTTGGTAAACCAAGCTCCTGATAGTAGGCAATCGCCAGATGTTCTTCAGCAAGCTTACTAACTGCGTAGGTCCAACGAGCTTCACCCACCTGTCCCATAACAGTTTTATCTGTTTCGTGTGAACGAAATGCTCGCTGGCCGAAAACCTCACTTGTAGAAAAGCAAACGACACGTTCTACTGCTGGGAGTTTAGATGCCGCTTCTAATACATTGGCAGAACCCACCATGTTAACGCGCATCGTATTGA
This sequence comes from uncultured Anaerolineaceae bacterium, assembly GCA_964500655.1. Classification (GTDB taxonomy): domain Bacteria; phylum Chloroflexota; class Anaerolineae; order Anaerolineales; family Villigracilaceae; genus JAABUE01. Next base: position 1,107 of record CAZCPP010000379.1, read on the forward strand.
CTGGGCGCTGAATGACAGTATCAATCCCTGCGATGGCTGCACAATGCACAATATAATTTGCGCCTTGCATGGCTTGGGTCAAACCATCATAATCCAATATATCACCTTCGATTAATTTCAAATTGGGGTGGTTTTCAAAGGCGCGTCCTTTGAGTGAATTGCGCGTCAAGTTATCAAAGATAACGATGCGGTTGTTATCTACAAGCCGTCCGGCAATGGTTGAGCCAATGAACCCTCCACCTCCGGTAATGAAGATCGTTTTATTATTGATGTGGTGATTTTTTTCCATAATACTTTTGCCTGCCCAGTATTTGTCTATGTCACGTAAACTCACTGCTTCACAATTTCCCAAACCTTTGAAACTCCTCGACGCTGACAGGTGAGCATTTGATCCCCTGGCGGATCCTGCACATCTAACCTGTAAGCGACGACATGGCCTGAGTTACTAATCTCAATTAGGTTTAGCCATTCTGGTAAACTATTGTCATTCACCAATTCCAGGAATTGTGCATGTGTTGTTTTTTCTGCCAACACGTAACGAAATCCACGCTGGTAAATTATCAGCCAGCGATCCTCTTCAGGAGCAGAGAATATCGCCACCTCATCTTCGATGTTGCTCAGACACTGCAGAAGGTCAGACCGCAACCAATAGCGCTGATAGGATCCAAGCAGGATGCGATCGCCGAAATCCACCTTGCGATTGAGCGTTTCATGGTGCCCGCAATAATCCCACTCCCTCCCGCAAACCCCAAGTTCCCCTGTCAGATAACGATATGACTTATCTGGGAAAAAGACGTCATCGGTGAAGATGGGGCCAATCGAAATCACAACGATCACCGCAGTCAACAGAACTCCTGCAGTCAGCAAGCGAGAGCGGACTTCTACTCGACTAATATACTCTGCTGCCTTGGCAGATAATAATGTCAGGAGCATCACTGTCGCCATAAAGTAACGCGGGGCGAACACTGATGGCCGGAGGATCGACCAGGCCAGGATACCACCTACTGCTGAAAGAGTCACTGCTACCAAAGGGCTGCGCCACATCGAACGAGGCCGGGGCAGGAAGAAAGATAGCGGCAAGAATGCAAGGACTAGAGGAGACAGATTGCCACCCTGTGCCCAGAAACTACCATAGGTCATTGAAAGGGGATATACCAAAAGAATACGCTTGGTTGTTTCAGGGCTAAACCAGTCCTGATTTGCCCATCCCTGGGACCCTCCCACAAAAGGAACAAGCGGATTATCGAAAAGCACACCATTTTTGATCAGGTGAGGCAGAATTGCTATCACAAACGCTATCGCGATCTGGAGACCTGCGTTCATCATAGACTTTATAGTATCTACATGTGTAAACCCATCAGGCTTCCTGGCCAGCAAGCTCCACAAGACCAAAAGAAAAAGGCTAACTCCCATCGCCGGCAAATAGCTAACCTTTGCAATGACAGCAAAGCCAAAAAACAAGCCGGTCAGCCAGAATGACAACGGTGTTGCACTTTTGTAGATTTGCACGGCCCAATAATAAGCCGCGATCCCAAGGGCCAGTGCGAAGATATCCACCTTGCCAGAACCACTCATATAAATAACGGCAGAAGACGAGTAGAACATCGCCAACGTCAACCATTGTCCCTTACGACCCATGCCAATTTGCCGGCCAATCGCCAGAAGCATAAATGCGGCGGCGATCGAAGTAGGCCAGGTGAATAATTGGGCTGCATCGGCACTGTGCAGTGCGATCATTGCTGCATAGTGCATTTCCCCCTGTAATCCAACCGTGGAAAAACCTTCGTATCCCCGCAGTGGAAGTAACTGGCGGGACTGAGCCACCAGTTTGGAAATCGCCATGTAAAACGCGCCGGCATCACCTTCCAATGTGCGGCCCAGCGATGTTGCCCATAGCAGGCACAATAAAACTGTCAGCACGGCCAAAAATTGCCAGACCCAAGTATATGACCGCAGTTCTCGCCAAATCTCCACGATCTGGTATCCAAAGTCGAGCAATTGCTGACGAATTAGATAAAACCCGCCAGCCATAACCACAAAAACCATGACGGCTATCAGGCGTGCAGCAAACCAACCCTTCATTGCCAGAAGAAGCCACAAGGAGGCCAAAACTCCCTGCCCTAAGATAAATGCGGTAATAATTTCCGCTCCAGCGGATGACTTGCTGTTGTGGTTAGCTAACTTCTTGAGCCCCTGTAAGACAATCCCACCGGTGCCCAAGCATCCGGCAGAATATCCGACAAGAACCAAAATGATTATCAAAAATAATTTCATTCTAACGAACCAAATGCGCCGGGTCGTAAACGTCAAACCCGGCGACTATACCACAAGCAAATATGGATGACAAGAGAAAATTATAACGAATACTTTGGGGGGTGGTGCTTCAAATGCTCAATTACAAAATCCTGCTCACTCTCGGTCATTTGGACATACAATGGCAAAGCCAAGGTCAATCTGTCTGCAATATAAGAATTGGGGAAATCCTCCGGCTCTAATCCATATTTCTTTCGATAATACCCCTGGGTGTGTACAGCCTGCGTTCCTTGACGGGTAGCGATACCGTTCTTTTCCAGCCGATCCATTAGATCGTTGCGCTGGGTATGCAATTCCTCAACATTGTCCATCGTCGGTCGCTGAGGAGAAAACAGACATACATAGGATTGGTACCCATGCGAATATTCAGCAGACGTTTGCGGCACGCTAAGCCACTCGAGTTCTGTCAAAGCATTATCGTAATATTGGGCGACCTCTAAACGCCGGCCCATGAGATAATCGAACTTTTTCATCTGGGCAACACCCACCGCGCCTTGGATATCGGTCATGCGGTAATTGAACCCCACCATATCATATTCTGGCATGATATAGCTTTTCCTTCCCAGATGTCTTTGCAAGTCGCTAACCGTTGCGCCATGATCCCGCAATGAGCGCATCTTTTCTGCTAAAGAGTCATCCCCCGTGAGGATCATCCCGCCCTCTCCAGTGACAATACCCTTGCG
>CAZCPP010000380.1:0-4101 GCA_964500655.1 uncultured Anaerolineaceae bacterium
GTTGAAAACGGCCTGCCTGAAAGGCAGGGGTTTTAGACCCTATTTACAGACAATCAATTTTCAGCTGGAGGAGAAAATGAAAAAACTTACTATGATCGTAGGCCTGATAACCGCTACTGCGTTTGCTCTAACGGCTTGCGGCGTTGGTGGGGCTACCAATGAAAACCTACTGGATGATGTCAGGAAGCGTGGATATCTTCTTGTTTCAACCGACCCGAACTACGAACCGGCATCCTTCCTGAACACGGATGGCAGCCGCGCCGCCGACACCGTCTGCCCATTCGACGCCTATTCAACTGCTGAAATGCAGGGCTTTGATGTTGATGTCGCTATAGCTATTGGCGATGGTCTGGGAGTAGAAACCTGCTTTGCAACACCTGATTGGGATGTCATTACAGCCGGTAGTTGGGGTGATAAATGGGATGTAAGCATTGGCTCAATGACCATCACACCCGAGCGCCAACAAGTGCTTGACTTCGTAACACCGTATTACGGTACGCCTGCTATCTTTGCAGTCCATACTGATGCAACATATGAGTCGATCGATGAAATGGCTGGTCAACCCGTTTGTGTAGGTGCATCCACTACATATGAAACCTGGCTTAACGGTGATGACCTCGGCCCCGGTGTGGTAATCGTCTCAGAGGCACCCGCTGATATTGAGGTAATAACTCTGACCACTGACCAGGTATGTGCCCTGGCATTGGCCGCTGGCCGTAAAGACTTCGTTGCCTACGTCACCTCCCAACCAGTTGTGAATGCTAACATTTCCGAGGGTCTACCCGTCAAGCAGCTTGGAGGGGTTGTATTTTCCGAAAGTTTAGCAGCTGCCTTTGACAGATCATCCACACTGGACTCAACGACATTGCAAGCAGAAGTTGACCAGATTATTATTGGCTTGCATGAGGATGGCATACTCTCCGCGTTATCCACAAAGTGGTTTGGCGTAGACCTAACCCAGGGTTTCGTACAATAAGCAGTATAATAATCCCGCGCATTTTTAACCGGAGCAATAGCACTCAATGAAACCAAATCTCCAAAAGCGGCGAATACTGGAACAAACACCTGTTAAGTTGGAAACCCAGCTCCTACTATAAAGACTCTTACTAAAAAGTCAACCTATGGGACTATCTCTTGACTATCATCCGTGGCGCTAGCATGTATGTGCGAATTATCACTGGGTTGGAGTTTTTTATTCCACTCAGTGCCTGAAAGCAGGACTTGAAAAAGACTTGCAAGAATTGCCAAAATCGTCTATTCTTACTTTGATATTGTGAAAAAAAGTTCTGAAAGGAGGCCGCTGCATCAAGAAAATAAAATAATCAAAAATTACTCTTTGACACAAAAATAAATCAATATTTACCTGGAGGAGAAAATGAAAAAAACAATCTTGATCGTTAGCCTTATGGCTATGGCCGCGCTTGTCCTTTCGGCCTGTGGCGGCGCAGCAGGTGGTGATGTTGTTGTTGTAGCCGTGGAAAATGCGTATCCGCCCTTCAACTACGTTGACGAAGCCACCGGAGAAGCTATCGGCTGGGATTACGACACCGTACGCGAGATCTGCAAGCGCATTGGCTGCACGCCTGAGTTCAAAGAATCAGCCTGGGATGGCATCTTCCCCGCTATGCAAGCTGGCGAATACGATTGGCTGGCCGATGGTGTGACCTACACCGCTGAACGCGATGAGATCGTCGACTTCTCGATCCCTTACGTTGTCATTGGTCAGGTACTGCTCGTCCGCGCCGACGAAACCAATGCCCTGGATGAATTCAAAGCCAATGCAGACCTGCTGGTCGGCACGCAGATCGGCACCACCAACGAGATCGTTGCCAAAGAGACCTTCCCCGACAAAGAGATTCAATCCTTTGAAGACTTTGGCGGTACGGTTTTGGCTCTGCTGGCTGGCGACATTGACGGCATCGTCATAGATAACGTCTCTGCTGCTGGTTTCATGGGAGAAAATGAAGGCAAAATGAAGATCGCTTCCCAGATCACCTCTGACGAAGAGTTGGCCTTTGTCTTCCCGCCCGGTAGCGAACTCGTTGCGAAAGTTGACGGCGCTTTGGAAGAGATGAAAGCTGACGGCACCCTCGACGAACTCAACAAAAAATGGGGTCTGTCTGACTAAGACCTGCTAGACCGTTTCTGATTACCCGCGGGATGGGAGCATAGCTCTCATCCCGCTACCACGTAACTAGTACCCGGACAGCATAATCATGATTGATGAAGCTACTCTATTCCAAAGGGTAATTTATCAATCAAAAACAACTTGTTCGGGCACTAGAGAGGTGATTTATGGAAAAGATAAAAGAACGCAAGCGTCCTGGCATTATTACCGCCGATCTAAATCTCTCAAAAAGGCCTTGGTGGATCTTCGCCCTTATTCTTGGCGCCATCGGCGTAGTGTATCTCACTGTTTCATCACAGAACTACAATGACACATTCTTTTTTCTCGTTGAGGGCGTAAAAGCTACTCTCCGCATCACATTCTTTTCATATATTATCGCGATTGTCATCGGCTTATTTGCCGGGCTGGCCCGTGTCTCAAAGAACCCAATTCTATTTAACTTGTCCACTCTTTATGTAGAAGTTGTTCGTGGCGTGCCACTGGTTGTTCTCATTCTATATGTCGCCTTTGCATTTTTCCCCGTATTTGTGCTCTCGGTTCAAGCGTTTGGAGATTGGGGCCTTTCTTTCTCGCCCACCAGCAATTTCTTCCTGGGGTTTTCTAACTTTACAATCCGCGTCATCGACATGGAATGGCGCGCCATCATCGCCCTGGGATTTGGGTACGGTGCATACGAAGCCGAAGTCTTCCGCGCAGGAATCCAATCCATTGGCAAAGGCCAAATGGAAGCTGCTCGTTCTCTTGGCATGAAATATCTCCAGGCTATGCGCTATATCATCCTGCCACAGGCGATACGTCGAGTGCTGCCCCCACTTGGTAACGACTTCATCGCATGCTTGAAGGACTCATCTCTGGCAACTGTGCTAGCTGTCCCTGAGTTGACCCAGTTGGGACGGATACGCCGCGCCAGCACATTTCGCGTGCTGGAAGTGTTCAACATGGTCGCATTCCTGTACCTTTCGATGACATTGCTGCTCTCCGCCGGAGTACGCTGGTTAGAACAGAAAATGGAAATCAAGGAGTGAACTACAACCATTGGAGCTCAGATTTTTACGCAGCACACAGTAAGAAACTCACCTGCTCATTTGTGGAGAACCTATGACAGACAAAAATACAAACAAACCGATAATTATTGCCCGCAACGTACACAAACGGTTCGGACATTTTGAAGCGCTAAAAGGCATCAACATGGAAGTTCGCAAAAAGGAGGTCATCGTAATCTTTGGTCCGTCAGGTTCTGGAAAGTCGACTTTCATTCGCACAATCAATCGACTAGAGGAGCATCAAGAAGGGCAGATTATTGTGGATGATATTGAATTGACCCATGACGTACATAACATTGAAGCGGTTCGCATGGAAACCGGAATGGTATTCCAGCAATTCAATCTCTTTCCGCACCTGACCGCATTGCAGAATATCACTCTCTCACCAATTCAGGTCCGTAAATGGAGTAAGGAGAAAGCCGATGAAATCGCCAGGCAACTATTGGACCGAGTTGGCATTCCCGAACAAGCCGATAAATATCCCGGTCATCTTTCTGGTGGGCAACAACAGCGCGTTGCAATTGCACGCGCGCTTGCAATGCAACCTAAGATTATGCTTTTTGATGAACCGACCTCTGCGCTTGACCCGGAAATGATCAAAGAAGTTCTTGATGTAATGATAGGACTTGCGAAGTCGGGTATGACCATGTTAGTTGTCACGCATGAAATGGGCTTCGCAAAAGCGGTTGCAAACCGTATGTATTTCTTCGATGAAGGGCTAATTGTTGAAAGCGGCACGCCTGATGATATCTTCAACAACCCCAAAGAAGACCGTACAAAGTTATTCCTCTCACAAATCCTTTCACACTAACCTAAGCAACCTAAACGAGATTTCCCAAATTCGACAAGTTTTGCTCAAAAATCCCGTCTCATAGATCAACACCTTCGCCAAAAATAGATAAGTAGGGCTTCATGTAGTAAAGTTGTGTT
>CAZCPP010000381.1:0-4100 GCA_964500655.1 uncultured Anaerolineaceae bacterium
ACCAGGTTGCTGGCTTCAGAGTAGAAGGCCACGAAGCGCCCATCGCCGGAAATGGCCGGCAACCTCGATTTGCCATTGGCCTGCGCCCCAGTCGAGTCGACCGAAACACGCGTCGTATCGCCCGGGGCCGCAAACGCTCCCCCGGGCAGAATGCCGATCAGCAAGACTGCCAGGAAAAGCGTTGTGATCCTACGTGAGTAAATATTTATTTTTTGGGTGTCCATCGTGCCTCAATTCTTAAGATAATATCATCAGCAGGCTGCGAGGTTCAAAAAATATATCCCACCAGATGGTTCTCCCCGATACTTTCTGTTCATGGCTATAGGTATTACCCTAAATTCAGTATTAATTATAACGGATATTGATTCTGAGTGATTTGGTCCAGAATGTGGGCATGAGTTTCGAGAACGCTGGATCAGTGAGGAATGGTTCTGGTATCAGTGACAGGAAAGTCTGTTTGATGTCCAGTTCATAATTACCCGGGAAGATATATCTGAGAAGGTAGAGTATGGTTGGCTGTAATTTCCCCAAACCTTGGTGAAGACACCCAAACCGGCCGTGGGCGAGTGTTTGAACAGTTTGCTGATCTCGCTGATGATGCTGCGCTTGCTGTAATGTAGGATTTAAGATTGTTGTAACAGAAGCAAATTTATACGAAACATAAAGGTTTACAACAGAACGTTCCGTGAGTACTTCTGCAGATTTGTAGTTGACAAACCACACGATTGCCTCTTAGATGCTTATCGAGCCCGACGGTCTTAGGTTTATAGAAAAAACGAATTCTTAGAATGTAGTGAGCACAAGACCGGGACCTGCGACCAAAAGATCGTAAGTTCCAGTCCTATAATAGGGGTCTAAAAGTAAAATAAGACGCTAAAAAGCGTCTAAATTTATAGTGGTGGAAGGACTCGAACCAAAGACCCCAGGATATGAGATTCCAACCCTAAATAGGGATTAATAACCTTGAACAGCACTGTTTAGCCCCAAGGGGACTCGAACCTTTTTATGCAAAAAAATAATCTAAAGATTGATATCTAAATCTGGTAATTCCCCTAATTTTCCTTTATTTTCAAAGCGTAACATAGACAAAAACCGCTCAACATTTGAACTGAACCCCTAAAACAAGACACGAAATAGAATTGCGCTGATGAAAACGAAAGGGGGTGACTAGAATATGCTACCTTTATTGCTCATGATTTTTGGTGCTCTTATATTCTTTACTAGTCTGACTTTTTATATTATTCGACATGGGTAGGTGTTTTGGTGTATGTTCCCATTACAACACTAGTTTAGGAATCTTATGATCCCATCTGGAACCGTAGCTATTTTTTCTTCTTGACAGATCGTTTTCCCGTCTTAGGATTTAATAAGGTGGGAGGGGCATCACTTCGTAGTAATGCAGTTTTCGCATTTGGCCAATAAAGTACAACTTTATCTTCAACATTGATATCTCCTACCTTATATTGTGGAGGAGGACTACCGATATCAACAACAAAACCTAATTTGCGCAAAACCCGCAACCGATTACGCAAACTTCCAGGATGACGATAGCCAAAATGTTTAGCAGCCTCAACAAGGGGTAACCATCTGTAAAGTTCTTCGACCACAAGTTTATTTTACATCATATTGTTACTTGACAATCAAGACAAAATATTTTATATTATTGCTTATATGCAATAATATATTATTCCATCAAATTCTACTTTGCAATATCAAACATGAACTTCGAATATCAATCCCAGTCAAATGGTAACAGAGCATTGGGTCCAACACAACAACGTAGTGGCATTGATTTCAAAGCTGTGTACCAGGTACTGATTATTTCTCGTTTACGACAACACCGAAATAAAAAGAATGGAACTTCAAAGAAAAAGAAATAGAGCTAAGTTTGTGGATTAGTTATGACAAGGAAATATAAACGCCAAAGCAACAAACCTCCTGTACTGCTCGGAGAAACCAAACTACCGGTTGGTCACCCAATCGCGGTTTATTATCGTCAGTCCACCGATGCTCAAATTGGGAATATTTCAACAACTATACAAACAGTGGATATGGTGGCATATTTATTCCAGCTTGGATGGTCAAACGAGAATATCATCATGATTGACATGGATGGAGGTGTTAGTGGGACAACCAGAATTGATGAGCGACCAGGTATGCGCACTCTCTTTGGTTTGATTACAGATAAAAAAATCAGCGCTGTGGCTTGTCAAGACGAAGACCGTCTTTTTCGGGATGTTACCCAAATTCAGGTCAATATTTTCATAGAAGCCTGCCGAAAGTCCAACATTCTGGTAATTACCCCAAGTATGGTTTACGATTTCGGGAATCAACTCACTGGTACATTTCATGCGCGACAATTCCGGTTCAAGTCAGAAATGGCCGCAGATTATATAAACACCGTTATCAAAGGAAAACTTCATCGCGCAAAACAAAAATTAATTTCTGAAGGTCGTTGGGCTGGGAGTGGTATTCCCACAGGTTATATGGTTGATAACAGAAAAAATCTCTCCGACGGAAGTCCGAATCCCAATTGGCGGCGTTATGTTCCATTTGAATCTTATGCAGTAATAGTCAACGAATACTTTCGAATGTTTTTACTAAATGCTGGTAACTTGAGGGCTACACTGCGTGAGATACATAAAAATGGGCCATTTTATTCCAATCCAAAATCTTGTTTACCACCTCCGGGTTTCAAAGTTCATTATAAAATCTATCGCTATAAAAATGGATTTTGTCCTGGAAAAACAGGGTTATTTGAACTGCTTACCAATGCCGCCTATATTGGTCATTGGGCTAGAAATGATATCATTATTCGCTGGAATAATCATCCACCTATTGTTCAAAAAGATGTTTTTTTGAGAGCATTCAACTACCTATCGGCGGTTGGGCTAGATGGCCGCACAAACCGCCACTATACACATTCCCAGGAACACGCTCGTCCATCACGAGAAGAAAATCGTTTGGAAGAAAGACCATTATGTGCAGGGATGATCGTATCAAAATATGAAGGGAAATGGCATAGGGCTGGGACAAATTGGGTTGGGCCATTAAAACATTACGCTTATGTCTTTTGGGCTCCAGGTCCCTATAGTCAATATGTTTGGGGAAAGAGAGCAAACTACGTAGATGAAGCCATATCGAAGCTTGTAATAGAAAAATTGAAAATCACATTTGACCAGAACGTTTGGGATGATACGTTAGCTTCCCATCGAAAAACTTACAATCAAGCACGCAAACTTAAACTTTCGCAACTAGCGTCGCTTGAACGTGTAATAGAAAACCTTTTATCAAGCCTTGAAAATCTTGAAAACAAGGAGATGATTAGAACAGTTGAAGACCGCTTTGAAAATGCTAAGTCTGAGCAGAAACGCTTATTTGCAGATCTTGAGATTCTAGATAATGAAACTCAGAACCTTGAGAAAATCAATAATCTCAAAGAAACCTATCAATCAACATTGGATGCTTGGCCCGATATGAATAGAAAAGAAAAGCGAATTATCTTCCAATCTTTCATAAAACAAATTGAAGCAACACCTATTGATGGACAAGGTTTATGTATTACTATTCAATGGAAGGATGGAACTTCTGACGATATCGTTCTTCCCAAACAAGCTACTACCGGTACGCAATGTGTTCTTCCTTTTTCTCTTGCGTCCCCAGTACGATAGTTAGTAACCAGTACGTGACAACTGCTCCGGCCATCTCTGTACCAAAGTTTAGTAAGGCGTCATCCCATTTTACATCTCCCAGTAGAGACAACCCAGTAGATATAACGGCAACGCCTATCAAAACAGTCAATACTCTCCGGGATATTTTGTTATCACCCAACATTTCAACAACTCCCTTCTCTTAGTCACATCCATTTTACGTGATGTCTATTAAAACGACCACCCCCTGAGTGGTGTCAGGGGGCAGTCTATCGTCTTGTTCAGACTAAAGCCCGAACGGGGTAAGTATATCAGGGAGGGGAGGGGAAAGGGAAGTAACTTGATTGCCTCCTGAAAGGCTTAGGAGTAGCTGTGTGCTTGTGATTATCATCGTGATTCTTTGGTTTTCCCTAACTGGGGAGGGGAAAAGAAGGACAGAGTAGATGTTTT
>CAZCPP010000382.1:0-4095 GCA_964500655.1 uncultured Anaerolineaceae bacterium
TGCAGTATGACACATTTCTCTGTTTTGACAAGATTTATCTTAACTATGCACTAGTGGTAATTAAAAAATACTTACCATGCTATACTTTTGAATAAATAACAATAAATTTCAGGTGAATATGGATCTATTCCTAATCTTCCAAATTATATCCAACGTTTCAATTATTCTGGGCATTCTTTTTGGCTAGCTGAACTTACGGACTTTCAAGCTATACGCAAGCGGGAAAGCGCCATCCTGATGCTGAATTCGTTTCAGCCCAGTGTATTTATACGAAGGTTGCTTCTCAACCTCGATTTACCGGACAATGCAAGTAAACAGGAAATCGACAAATTGCCTCACGATGAGTATATTGCCATTTATATGGTCGTCAGCACCTGGGAACGGCTAGGAATTCTCATCTTTCGTAGAGAAATTGATTTGAAACTGTTTGATGACGCTTATAGTGAGCTGGTTATTCAATCCTGGCAAAAACTGGAAGAGTACATCCGTGATTACCGTATGCGCTTAGGTCGGGATACGGTTTTTGAGTGGTTTCAATGGTTAGCAGAGCGAATGATGGACCGAGAAACGAGTGAAAAACCAACCCCAGCTTATGAAGCATATCGCGACTGGAAATCCACTTTATAAGAATCAAGATTCTTGGAGCACAGAATATCAAATGAGTTTGGATATATTTATACAGAAAATGCCCAAGGTGGAATTACATGTTCACCTGGAGGGTTCTGTCCGCCCGGAAACCCTGCTAAAACTTGCCAAGCGTCATGGAATTTCATTGCCAGCTGATGACATAAAGGGATTACGCGACTGGTACACATTTCGTGATTTCGATCATTTCATCGAAATCTATATGACCATTTCTTCTTGCCTGCGTACTGCCGAAGACATTGAGCTGATTGCACGTGAGTTTTTAATCGGCCAGGCTGAGCAGAATATTGTTTACAGTGAGGCCACTTTCACGCCTTTCAACCAGTATTTCAACAACCAACTTGGTTTTGACGAACAGATCGAAGCTGTCAACCGAGCACGTGCTTGGGCTGAAAATGAGCTAGGCGTCCGCATGGGCATCATCATGGATATCCCCAGGATTATGCCACCAGAAGACGGACTTATGGTTGCCGACTGGGCGATTGAACGCCACGGCAATGGTGTAATTGCCTTCGGTTTGGGTGGCCCGGAAATTAACAATCCGCCCGAAAAATTCCAGGCTGCCTTTGACCGCGTTCGCGCGGCGGGACTTTCCTGCATCTTGCACGCCGGTGAGACGGTTGGTCCGCAAAGCATTTGGAGTGCCATCCAGGTGGCCGATACAAAGCGCATTGGGCATGGTGTGCGCGCGATTGAAGACCCGGAATTGGTTGATTATCTTCGCAAAACCCAGATTCCCCTCGAGGTATGCCCGACCAGTAATATTTGTCTTAAAGTTTATCCCTCTTTGGAAAAGCATAGCTTGCCAGATTTAATTGCACAGGGACTTTATGTCACCATCAATAGCGACGACCCGCCAATGTTCAACACCACGCTGACCAACGAGTATCTGGTTGGTTATAAAACCTTTGGCTGGGATACGGATATGATAAAAGGTCTCGTGCTCAATGCAGTGGACGTCACTCTTTTACCCGATGATGAACGGAATGCTTTGCGAGTATCGTTTGAAGATCAATTTGTTAAGCTTGACCAGAAGTAAATACAAGCTGATTATCGGAAGCAGTTTTGGGAATGAGCATGATGAGTGTCGTCTCGAGGACTTGATTAGTAGAATGAGATTCGCCTGTCAGATTTGATAACAAAAAGATTTGCGATTTCCCTTATACTATACTGACTTATATAAGAATACTTACAGGAGGACTGGTATGGCATTACCTAATCTAGAAAGTAAGCAGTATCAGCTTGAAATACTGACCGAATTTTATATGATGCAGTGTATGGTTGAGCCGGTTGGAATGTTAATGACTTATTTGGATTCACCAGATCGCGCTAATTTGCTTCTCAAGAATGTCATCATGACTGGATTAGGCACAGAAAGTAAAGTTAATCAAGTAAAAATGAATGAACTTTGGGTGCGAAGAACCCAAGTACTAGTTATTCGGTTGAATGAAGCAGAATTAGAGGACGCTGTACAAAAATTGCCTGCACTGGAGAAACTCCGCATTTTTATGCCTCGATTTGTTGTCCAGGGAACACTCACGCATGGAGAAGACACTCATATTGGCGATATGTTCGAGATGATGAAGGGAACCTGGGCTGGAGTATCAAATGCACAGGTATTTCCACATACTGCGATGAAGGTTCAGGTTTTTCGAGAGGCGCCCTTTTTACTGTTGAATAAAAACCGGATCCGTTTTTATGAGGCGATTAATGACTGAAATCGGTGAGTACCGAAGTTGTATCTATTGAATATGATACAAGGAGTTGCGGATGAGCACTGCTGGATCGAATCCTGACCTGATATACAGCCTTGTGAGTGATAGTTTCAAGCCCCAGGTTGTTCGCCTGGCTTTATTATTGGATGTCTTCAGTATTCTAGCATCTGGCCAGGTAGATACTGCCAGTGTCGCTGAGACCTGCCAATGTAATCCGACAGGAATGAAAAATTTGCTGGATTACCTGGTGAGTATAAAACTCTTGAAAGTTACAGGAAGGAAATATTCACTAAGCCCTTCTGCCAATCAGTTCCTTGTGCGCGATAGTAAATCGTATGCGGGGGATATGTTGCTTGAGTACACTGATCCAGGGACGTGGGATTCACTTTTACAAACCTTGCGTAGCGGGAAATTTGTAATGCTTGAATCGGAAAGATCCTTTGTTCAGGATGCCTGGTTGGAAAGTTGCCTCAGCGCAAATCGGAAATCCGCACTGGCGTTGTGGGATGCCGCAAAGATTAACCCAAAAAATCAATCAAACTATCGCGTGTTGGATCTTGCCAGCGGATGCGCGATTAAGAGTTTTGTGTTGGCTGAAAAATATAAAAACGTTTGGGTTACTTGCTTGGATAAGCCTGCAGTGATCGAGGTTGCCCGCGATTTGGCAGAGCGGATGAAGTTGAGCGTGCGCGTCAATTACCTGACAACTGATTTGCTAACCACTGATTTTGGGCAGGAGCGTTTTGAAGCTTGCCTGCTCGGTCAAATTACACATTACCTGACCAAAGAACAAAATCACGACCTATTCAGTCGAATCCGTAAAACTTTAACCCCAAATACCACTCTGGTTATTGATGTTCCGATGAGATCAGCTAAGCTAAGTGAAAACACAGCTATAGTGAATTTACTTCTCTGGGCGAGCAGCGGTGGAGGTACTTATTCATACAAAGAATATGAAAGATGGTTGGTGAAGGCTGGGTTTTCTCAGGTTAGAAAAATAAGCGACCGTGCGCTAGTCGCTCATAAATTGTAAACGAAATGTGTTTTCAAGATGTATAGCGGCCAATTCTATTGGCCGCTACCTATAATTCACTTAATTAATAATTATATTCACCCTCTCGATATTTTTTTTTCACCCGCCTCAATTCTTATTTTTAGATAATTCTGGGAAGGAGGTAGGGGGCAAGTGGCATAATCCGTATAAGCACAGAGCGGATTGTAAGCGATGTTGAAATCAATAATAACTTTCCATCCTTTGGCAGGTCTGCGACCATGTAACGCCCTCAGACAAAGGTTGTTTCGCTGGTTGTTTGATTTTTAAAACTGAAGAAAAGATAATCTTCCCCGCCGGTGGCTTCCAAGCAGCATTCTTCTCCATCAAGATCAAATGCAACATTTCCTTGATAAGGTACTTCGTGATGGATTTCGATCACATCTTGAATTCGAAGCATTTTTGGCTCGTCGTAAGAAGTGTACTTGGCTTCGATACGGTAATCCGGGTTGACAGGATATTGCTTGAATCCTTTGAAGCTTTTTCGTGTTTCGCTTTGTTTATTCCACACGCGGATAAGGTGGCGATCTCCACGTTCCAAGAAAATAAATGTTATATCGCCAATTTGCAGGAAATCAGTTTCTTTCAAAGGCAAATTAAAGCCCGGTCCTCTGGGCCAGGATCTTTACTTATGGAGGAGTTATGGCGATACATTTTTCGGAAGAAGAGTTTGCCGGTCGCCGG
>CAZCPP010000383.1:0-4088 GCA_964500655.1 uncultured Anaerolineaceae bacterium
CGCTAGTCGCCTCAGAAATCGTTCAATTGCACCTCCTTAATCTGACATTGTCAAACTAATAAGTTTTCCTTTCTTTGCCTGAAAAAACGAAAAGCTCCTTGCTCATGTTCCTGACTGAAATGCACCACCCTGAGGGGGTTTGTGCTTTCAGTCCTGAATTGAGTAAGAAGCTATTTGTAGTGTTTCAGGGTTTTATTAAGTTGTTACTCTCAGTATATTGATTTCAGGTAAAAAGGGAATAGGTCTCTGCTCCTATTTGCAAATTAGTTAAGTTCGAATAATTTGTTGATTAATGGCCTGGTAAACTTTTAGTTGCTTCTCGGGTAAAGCCAACCGAGATTTTGCCATTGCCAACATCAGTAAGCAATAAGACAGATTGCCAAGGTGACCTTGATGGATGCTGTAACCTTCGTTGAGCTCTAGAACCTGAACCAAATGCGATAAGGTAAAGCGCCAGACGGGCCGTATAGCTGATTGGGTTTCTCGGTCACGATTGACTTCTGCTTCAAGCAGATCTTGTAGCGTGTCAAATTTTGGATCGGAAACGAGTGAAAAAAATCCATAATGACATGGCAACCGGCAAAAGGCACACCCCTTTTTGCGGTGCAGGCGATTGTCAGGCAGGGCTCTTTGGGGCAGGCGGGCTACTTTGCTCATTGCTTCCTGGAAGGCATAGGCATCCTCGGGGCTTTTATCCGCTTTAGTTGCTGTTTTTTCCAGCAGATCGATCCATTGTGGGCTGGGCTCGCGAGTATCTTCATGGAAGGCCACGATTCGTCTACAGACTTCAGGGAGGGTTTCTTTGAAGAACTTTGCTTCCTTCATCTTGGCCGTCGTTGCTAACTGTTTTCGCAAAGGAGAGAAACTCTTTTTGAGTTCCCCAATCTTTGCTGGGGGACAATAAGAGAGCAGGTAGAAGTACGAGATCGCTTTTTTAATGGAATCTGCGGAAAGTGTTGTTGACATACGTTCCTCCTCAGCTCGAACCTGGATAAAGGACTATTTGCTTTTCTTGGTCTTTTTGTCTGCTCGCGGTATCGGTGAATGGAATATCTTGACCCAGGAAGCCATATCATCCTGAATCCCGGAGACGATTGCCTGCCCAACCTTTAGGCGGGCGATGACTTTGGCCTGGTCATCGGTCAGGGCCATTGCGCTGGCCATTGCATCCCGGTCGTCGGCTGCAACCAGGCGATGAATGATCTTTAAATTGGTATTTTTTATTGCGTCCGGCACGAGCTTGGCCGGTACCTGGTCGACGATGGCCAGTCCCTGTCCGTAGGCGCGAATTTCGGCCAGGATATCCGAGAACATATCGCCCATTTTGGCTTGTGGATTGGCTTCACCTACGCTGGATGTAGCTCTGCGAAGAATTCGGTGCGCTTCTTCGATAATTGCCAGATGTCGCAGTTCGTTTGATTCTGGCGACCCCTCGATTTCATGCTGCGCCTGGCGGTACTCATACAAAAAGTTGAGCAATAGCGCCATGGTAAAGCACTTGTCGGCATCGTCACCCATTTGCTGTAAATTTATCACAACCGGTCGGTCGAAGAGCTCGGCCCAGGGCGTGGAGGTGGGGTGATCGAAGAGTTTCCCTTTCCAACCGCGCATCAGACTGCCAATGCGTGTCTTCATCGCAGCGGTGATGTTGAGGGTGATGCGTTCCTCGTAGCCCTTGCTGCGAATCAGCCCCGTTAAACGGTCATGCATCTGGCTCAGGGTCGGGTGTTGCACTTCGGTTGGGGGAAGCTCGTCTTCCAACCATCCCTGGCTGCTGTACAGGTCGACCAACGCTTCCTCCAGAATTACTGGCAGGATTTCGTACATAGGGAAGCTAGCATTGAAAATTGATTTCAATCGATCTAAATGAGGCATTACCTGGGCAGTCGCTCCGGGAATGCGGACGATATCGAAGGGATTGAGTTGTAATTGTTTCAGTGATGTTTTGCCAATATGTGTACGACCAGGTACGTAAACCGCTATTTCCCGGTCGAAAGTTTTTGCTTTGTTATAAGATAGTGCTAGTTGTACGTATTCATCTTTTGCGGGTTCAATCACTAGAAAGTTTTTGCCCTGCTTCATCATATCTTCCATCAGGCGCCGGCAGGTGTTGGATTTTCCGCTACCGGTAATGCCAGTGATGAAAACATGGCGGGTCAGCGTGTCTGTATCAATCTCGTAGTTGAGATCACCGATTTCCTCTCCACCTTCCAGAATATTCCCCAGTTGCAAGCCCGGTGTTGACTTGTTTGGCGTTGGAGGATTTAGACTGAAGAAGGCCGCCGGTTGCATAGGCATGCCGGGCATTTCACGTAGTGGTAAATTTGCCAGTAAGGATAATTCTTCTGTATTCATCGGCGTGGACAGGTTTTCAAAGTATTCTCCTAGCGGGTGGTGCAATCGTTCCCCATTTTGAGGTGCAAATAACCTTAATGGTGGTTGTTGAAAGGCATCTAACGATACCTGGATTTGACCATCCCAAAGCTTTCCAAGGTTGTGAGCACGTATGGGTTCAAATGTGCTTTTTTCGCCACTGACCAAGGCCTTGAATTGAGCCTGTGCTTGAGAAGCAGCTTCACTCTGGTCACTGATCAAATAAACGCCGACGTTCCAGCACCCCTGAGCCCTTGCGATTTCAAAACGATCAACCGTTTTATCTAGCAATTTGATGCAAGCTTCAGCGTGTTTATTAAGATATTCCTGTCCGAAGGAGAGTGATTCCCCACTGGAAGTAGCTTCACCGCTAGAAAGACTTGATGAGCGGCTCAGGGATTCTGAGTCAGATGTGGTTGTTCCCGTTGAGTCGGATGAACCGGTGGACGGCAAGAGCTGTCCGAACATGCCCAACATGCCAGAGAGCAGAAAAGGTCCTCCGGTTGCTAACAGTAAACCAGATATGCCTGCCAGCCCCACAGCTTTCAAACCTTTGCTCGCACCTGCTGATTTTTCAAGCGAAGTCCCCAATACCCCTTTGGTTTTGGTGGCAGATTTGCTGTCTGTAGTTCCCCGGGTTGTGCCCTCTGTGGTTGTGTCACCCTCTGTTTTTGTAGTAGTTTCCGAAATCCCCGAACTTTGACTGCGTTGAATGGTTGATTTGGTGAAAGCATGTACCTGCCCGGAAAGTGTCTGGCAGGTGGTGACAATCTCCCCCACTGTTTTTTCTGGCATTGGTTCGGCAACCACCATATACACATATGGTTTCCCGCGAAGGCCACGCATAAAGCGATCCAGGCTTTGAGGGTATTCGTCAGGTTTTCCACTAGCCTTAGTTGATGGGATGCCTGTGAAAGCTCGTGCGAAACGATATTTGCTTAAGGGCACATGTACCTGATCCACAATTCTCTTGTAATCAGTGACAGTGCGGACGCGAGTTCCAGGCCAATTCGAGCATAGGAATTGACCTAATTGTTCTGCAAAAATCTTTGGTTGTGTATCTGCCGTCCGGGCACTCACTCCGATAAAGATTCGATTTCGTAAACCATCACTGCTGATAAGAAATACCAGCCGATAGCGAGGGTCGTGACAGGCGGCAAGAGTAGTTTGAATTGCCTTGAGATATTCTTGTGGATTTTCATCTACCGGTTTCCCAACCTGTTCCAGTTCAAAAAATGCAATATCCTGTTGCTGCGGTGATGTATCTGGAATTAATTGAACGAACTCATCCTCAAGGACGGATTCGTCCAAGTAGTCGCGTCGAAGCGTGAATAACATAGACTTTGACAAAGCATCACCAGCAGCCATTAGAGTTTCAGCATCTATCGGTTTATCAGGAACCGGGGTAGCGTCTTCGGATGGAATGATTTGAGTTTCATCAGCCATAAATCACCTAATTTCTTGTCCTTCATTCACAACGAGCTGAATCTTTCCGATCGATATCATATCCCCGTCATTTAACTCATGCGGTGTATGGGCAGATAGCTTTTGGTGGTTGACAAAGGTACCATTCGTGCTCCCCAGATCAACAATTTCCAAATTCTCGCCTTTTGATGTGATTTCGGCATGAAGACGTGAAGCTTTCAAGTCGTCCACTTGAATATGATTGTTTTCTCCACGGCCTAATTTGGTCAATTCAGGATCAAGTTGATGTT
>CAZCPP010000384.1:0-573 GCA_964500655.1 uncultured Anaerolineaceae bacterium
GATGGTCTTGGAAAACAGTGTTGGCTTTACCTGCGCGAAGCGCTTAGTTCAACGGGGGCGTTAGCAGCCCACCGTTTTAGCAATTCTTCACAATTTCAAATCACCAAACATTGCATTTTTCGCGCCGCTTACTCGCTGCCGAAGGTGGGTCTGCTACACGCGGGGTTAGACGGGCAGTTGATCCTAAACATGCTTTGCATCCATGGCAACACAAATCCAATGAGTACATTTTTAAAAATTCTTACTTTGAAAATTCCAGAACTCCAGTATTCAAACCCTTCGACGCTTCCGATAGACAAAAACTGATAAGCCCAAGGGCAAGGCAATAGCACCTACACATAACCTTCCATCATTAGGTTCTAGCGGTGGTGTTGAGATCGCTGTTTCCATTACACTCAATGTCAATTGTATCTCAGTTGGAGTTTGGGTTGGGAAACTTGTAGATGTTGCTGCAGGCGTATTTGTAGATGTTATCGTAGGTGTATTAGTATATGTTGAGGTAGGGGTCAGTGTTATCCACGATTCGCCCTCTAAAGGAGTATCTTTACTAGCCTCCCAGCTATCAGCAGCGCG
>CAZCPP010000384.1:583-4083 GCA_964500655.1 uncultured Anaerolineaceae bacterium
CATTTTGGATACTCACAACACTCACCCACCATCACATTAAGAGATTCAATTCGTATATCTTCTGGAGAACCCAGATCGCGTAGATCCACTTTGCCTTCAAATGATCTATCAAAGGCAAATATTGAATATTTCGTTTCGCCAATCGCTTTATAGCCAGCGGTAATATCCCCGACGTATCCCTTGTTAGACCATGGAGTTACTGATATGAGTAACTTCTTTCCAGTCGCTCGGAAGATTATATCGAAATGAACGAGTGAGGCAGATGGATCTAGGGTGTCGACCAAGAAATAAAGCACCTGATCGTCTATAAAAGCATAACCTGTGGTTAAATCAAGATAACCTTGTTCGCTATCCCCAGCTAGGTCATCCTTGAGTACAACTCTTTCAACCCAGTCATTACTTAATCCATCAACTTCTATAGGGTCGTCGCCAATCCCCAAATATTCAGCAGCAGTAATTTCTTGCAATTCGCTCGGTGGATGACCATCCAAATCAAGGCGAAATACCCCCATACCATCTGTCGCTGCGTATAAATGGCGGCCATCTGCCGAAATGGCTAACTCATGAACAGCACGCATATCTAATCCTTTATTGAGTACACCCCAATTTGAACCACCATCTTCACTACGAAACACACCTGAAAACTGATCGGCAATGTAGAGGATGTTAGGGTTCGTCGAATCGATGACAATTGACCTCACACTCGCCTCAGGCGGTAAACCTGAGGAAATTTGAAACCAGGATACACCCTCATCTTGGCTCTTCCACATCCCACTTCTTTCAGCACCGGCGTAGATGACAGTAGGATTCTGTGGATGATAGCAATTGCCCGTATTTCCTTTGCCCACAAGCCAGAACTCGTCCTACTCCAGCTTTCCCCCCCGTTTGTTGATCTATAAACACCATGATCCAATGTGCCAATATAGGCAATATCAGAACTTTCCGGATGAATTGCAATATCGAAAATATTCAAGGTAGTATTCTCCAACCCCTGATTAATCGTCTGCCAAGTTTGCCCGCCATCTATACTTTTAAACACCCCTGGGCCCATCGTCCCCCTGGGAGGGGATACAGTTAGAGAACCAATACCAGCAACAGCATAGACGATCTCAAATGAAGACGAGGTATATTCGATATCATAGACCGTCCGACGTCCTGTAGGGGTATCTTCTCCCAGGGGATCAAGAACAGTGTTCCAGGTAAATCCGCCATCACTCGACAGCCATATGCGCCCATCAATTTCACGTGCGGCAAGAATGTTGCTCCTATCATCAGGATCAATAGCGACTGCTGAAACATTATTTATCCATCCTCCTGATATGCGGCCGTGCCAAGTGCTACCAGCATCGAAACTGACATGAACACCATTCTTAGAAGCAGAAAATACATAGGCGGGTTCTGATTGGTCAATTGCAATACCCCAAACTTGCGCCCCGCTATACCCATCACTCGAATCCTGCCAAGTTCGTCCCCCATCCTTACTGATAAAAACACCCCCATCATATGCGTTCATAAATAGCAAATCTGGATTAGTTGGATGAACCGTTAAAGCAATGGGAGTTCCGCGGTTTTCCAAAAACCCTCCTACAAGACTAGATCCAACATCATATACTTCCCAAGTTTCACCTCCATCTATACTTCGAAGGAATAGATTTCCTCCATCGGCATAAACAATGCTTGGATCGCTAGGCGCAAATGCCACTGCGGAGAACCTAGTTGAAATATCACCACTAGCCTTAATCGGGTCAACTTGCCGCCAAGTCTGACCCCCATCGTGAGTAAGAAAAACACCACCGTAAATCTCTTGTGGTTCATCCTTAAAATGATCGGATTTGCCAGTTCCCGCGATGAGCGTTAAAGAATCAGTTGGATGCATAGCCATAGCACCAACCGAAAGACTGGTAAAGCCATTGTTTATTCGTTTCCAAGTCTGACCGCCATCGTAACTTTTAAGTACCCCCTCAGGCTCTATGGCAAAACGGTCAAAAATCCCCGTTGAGGCATAAATAATATTTGTGTCGCTAGGGTCCACGATGATCCAACGGACTAAAGCATTTGGTTGGTAGAGTAGAGTCCAGCTTTCACCTCCATCAACGGTCTTATAGATAAAACCACGTTGATCATTTGTGGTGTGGTTGGCTATGTAATTGCCCCCACAATAGACAACATTTGAGTCACTTGGATCAACAGTAATACCCCTGAATTCCATATTGGGACGATCAGCTATACCGCGATCTTTTCTTATCCATGTTTCACCACCATCAACACTTTTATACACCCCGCGCATCCCTTGTGCGCCTGCCCAGATTATGTTCGGATTGTTCGGATCAATGGTTAGACTAAACACAGGGATCGCATCACCTGACATTCCAACACGAGCGTCAATACCTTCGCTACGTTGCGTCCATGTTTTCCCCCCATCAGTACTCTGATGCGCGCCAGCGAATGCATCCGTTACCCAAATAACATCTTGATCCTGTGGATGGATACGGATATCATAGCCTATTCCTCCACGAGGTCCCCCGGTGAAAATCCAGGTGTAATCTGAAAGCGGCGAATCAGGATCATTCTCTTGTGCCAGGATTGACATCTTTGGGATCACGAGAATGCCAATTAACATACACACTATCAAAAGATAGATTAACTTATCATAACGCATGTTCTCAACGCTCATCTAAACTCACTCCTTCTTGCCCGTCTAACGAGTGGCTCACAAGCCGGGCGTGTTTTCTCCTGACGCGGCGCAAACTGTAAACAAATTTGGCAAATCGCGCTGCGTACCCTCCGGGCGAAAGCCCGGTCTTTGTGCAGCCTGGGTTGGGCGGCGCAACAATAGGATTACATTTTTACATGGAATTTACCGCCATGATTATAGCCGCTACAATACCGACGACAAGCAGTATTCCTACTATCACAACTGCAACTTTTGCTTCCTTTGTGAATTCCTTGGGTTTCTCTGAAGCATATATTTTTCCTTCATTTCCAAACACCCACAAGGAATATGGCTGTTTCTTGTATGCGTATTTCACTTTAAAAATTGGCCTATTTTGAATATTCACCCGAAGTCTTACGGGCAGAATTTCATTCTCTAATACCTTGTTTGTTTGTACGGGGTTGGGTAAATCGCCAAATAGTTTAGTAAAAGAATCAAATAGTTTTTGAGTATCACATTTTTGTACGTTTAATTTTTCATCTATTGACCTTTTTACTTTTCCTTTAATTTCGTCTTGTATCCGTGCATATTGGGAAGCGATTACTCCACCTTTTAGCATATCAATCATATCTTCAATTGGGAACTCACTAACTGTGTTAAGCATAGTGTTCCCCATAGAACTACTAACCATTTTTATTGTTTGTTCAGAAGACTTATTCTCAAAATCCTCTGCGTAAATCAGTCCTGATGGGGTAGAAGTACGATAATTGGTATCACATTTTATGGCGTCTTCAATAGCTCCATATCCCCAACATCGACTGCATTCGTTATATCCATTTCCACAAGA
>CAZCPP010000385.1:0-4064 GCA_964500655.1 uncultured Anaerolineaceae bacterium
ATTATGCCTTATCCCGTGAGCATCTGCCCCTTCTTCCCTTTTGTCAGTGAATCAGGGTGCGAGTATAATCAACCCCTCTATGGAAGAACGAATACAAAAGATACTGGCCAAGGCCGGGCATGGCTCGCGGCGCGCGTGCGAAAAATATATTCAGGCCGGGCGGGTGCGCGTCAACGGAGAGGTAGCAAAGCTGGGGCAAAAGGCGGATGTTGCTAAAGACAAGCTTACCTTGGATGGCAAGTCTGTAGTTGTAGATATTGAATATGTTTATGTAGCCTTGCATAAACCGCGTAACGTACTATCTACGGTAGCGCCAGAGCCGGGAGACAACCGCAAAACCGTCCGTGACCTGGTGAATCTGCCTGATCGGTTATATCCGGTAGGCCGTCTGGATTTTGACAGTGAAGGCCTGATCCTGATGACCAACGACGGCGATCTGGCTAACAAGCTGACGCATCCGCGCTACGGGCATGAAAAAGAGTATCGTGTGCTATTAGCGCGTCGCCCAGAGGACAAGCAATTGCAGGCCTGGGCGCGTGGCGTGGTACTGGAAGACGGTCACCGTACGGCGCCTGCGCAGGTGCGCTTCGCATCCACTTCGGGGCGAGGCGCCTGGATCCGCGTCATCATGAAAGAGGGGCGTAAACGCCAGATCCGTGAGATCGGCTTATTGTTGGGGTTACCAGTAGTGCGCATCCTGCGGGTGCGAATCGGCACATTAAGGCTGAGCAACTTGAAGCCCAGACAGTGGCGCTATCTGACAGCCAAAGAGCTGGCCGAATTACGGAAGCTGGTCGCAGTTAAGAAATAAAAAACGGTCTCTCACGAGACCGTTTTTTCGTCATCTGATGTGTGCTATAACTCCCGCACATCCCAAACTTCTTTGGCAATGTCGTAAATCGCCTTTTTAGCTTCGTCCTTTTTGAGCCCCTTAACTTTGAAAGTAACGATCCGGTTAGAAGGATCCTCACCGGTGAATTGGCCAAAAGATATAAAATTACCACCAGCATTTGAGATTGCCGCAGTGATTTTTGCGAGTTGCCCGGGTTTATCATCCAGCAAAGCTGTGATACGGACACCCTTTTCACGCGCTCCCATAAATTCAAGGAAGATTTTGAACAGGTCGGTCTCTGTGATGATACCAACCACATGCCCATCGCGCATGACTGGTAATCCGCCGATCTTGTTGTCCGCCATGATCCGGGCTGCTTCTTCGATAGGGGTTTCCTCGTCAACAGAAAACACATCTTTAGTCATCACTTCCGATACTGTGATCTTGCTGAGCAGGTAGTTCATCTCCCATACGCTTAAAGTGGTCGCTGGTGAGGGAGAGGCATTGAGCAAATCATAATCTGAGACGATACCGACCATCTTGCCATCTTTGATCACAGGAGCCCGTTGGATGCGCTCGCGTTTGAACATATCCAACGCGTCGTGCACAGGCAGATCCGGTGGGATAGAGATAATTGGGTGAGACATTCTTTCACCGACTTGCATGCGAACCTCCGTTCTTGCCAACACATGTCATTTGTAAACTATATTATAAACCAGATAAGAACTTTTCAGTTTCCCCAGGAATTTTTTTTGTATAAATGGATGGCGATGGAATTGAGGGGCAAGCCATAATTTGAGTAGTGAGAGTGGCCATTATTGCCCGCCTAAAAAAGCGTGTCGCACTTCAGAATTGTCGAGCAAATCTTGGCTAGATCCATTATATGCGTTGGCACCTAATTGCAAAACATATCCCCGATTACTGATCTCTAGCCCCTGGCGAGCATTTTGTTCAATCATGAGAACAGTCAATCCAAGTTCTTGATTGAGATATTTTATTTGTTCGAATATTTTTCTTGTTATTATTGGTGCTAGGCCAGCCGATGGTTCATCCATTAGTAACAGCTTGGGATTGTACATAAGTGACCTGCCAATTTCGAGCATTCTTTGTTCTCCGCCACTCATCGTCCCAGCAACTTGTTTTTCACGTTCGGCTAAACGTGGAAAGAGATCAAATACTTCTTGAATCCGCTTCTTGACACGGGTTCGGTTTTTCTCGAGATACATCCCCATTTCCAGATTTTCTATCACTGTCATTTGTGGAAAAACGCTGCGCAATTGAGGCACGATTGAAACACCGATCTTCAGTAATTCTTGAGGTCGATAGTCGGTGACATCCACCCCGTCAAATAAGACCTGTCCCTTGCGAACTTCGATAAATCCATACAATGCTTTAAAAACTGTGGACTTCCCCGCTCCATTGGGCCCGATTACACATACAATCTCATTCGACTTTACAAATAAATTTACACCCTTTAGAATATCCAGTTTTTGATACCCGGCGTATAGATCTTTTACCTCTAACAGCTTTTGATTATTGTTCATGAGCCAAAATATGCCTCAATCACGTCTTCATTTTCCATAACTTCAGTTGGTGTACCTTCAGTTAATTTCTCACCGAAATTTAGAACAAACACCCGACTACATAGATTTTCAATAAATTGCATATTATGTTCGATCAGTAGGAAAGTTTTTCCTTGTTCTTGGCAAAGTTGTTTGATCTTGTCCGTGATTATGTCGATCAACACGGGGTTTACTCCAGAGGCCGCTTCATCTAACAGAAGCAGATTCGGATCGGGCATTAAAGCCATCCCAATTTCCAACAACCGCTGTTGTCCTCCAGAGAGGTTGCCAGCTTTTTCATCAATGAGATGATCTAATGTGAGGAATTTAATAATCTCATTGGCACGCTCTTCAACTTCTGGACGACTGGGGCGCAGTTGATGGAAAAGGGATTCCCCCCGCCATTGCCGGCTCAGGAGCATATTCTCTAGAACAGATAATTTTCGATAAACTCGGAAAACTTGGAAGGTGCGCGCCAACCCCATGTGGGCGACCTGATAGGGTTTTTTGTCAGTGATTTCTTCGTTTTTGAAAAAAACACTCCCAGATGTTATTTGCTGAACTCGGCTGAGGCAATCAAACAGAGTGGTTTTTCCACTTCCATTTGGTCCGATCAGCCCCACGATCTCTCCGGGATAAATCTCAAAATCGACCTTATTTAAAGCAGCCAATCCGCCAAAGTGTTTGGTTACATTGCGCCCTTGTAAAAGCGGCATCTCGTTATTTGTCATTCTGAGGGTGGGTCCTTTTTGGAGGTTGAAACCAGTTTCTGATAATCTCATTTAAACTAGTTCCAGAATCTTCTTGATCAAATAGCCCCATAATGCCTCCCGGAACAAACAAGACTAGGATGATCAATAGCGCCCCTTCGAAAATCTGGTGAAATAAAAGGAAATTAGACCAGACCACATCACGTAACCAATAGAGTATCACAGAGCCAATGACCGGTCCCGCCACTGTGCCCAGCCCTCCAAGCATGCTCATCATGACCATATCGATTGTGCGAGTTTGTTGAAACGCGATGTCAGCGTCGATAAAAGTATTTTGATATGCCCACAATCCGCCAACCATACCTGTCAGAAAACCCGCAATTGTAAAAGCGGTAATTTTATGCAGAGTAGTGTTAATCCCGCGCATTTCTGCCCCAATCTCATCCTCTCGAATAGCTACGAGCGTCGCGCCAAATTCGGTTCGTCGGATCCACCAGATAAGAATGGTCACCATAACGGCCATAATTAAAGTGAGATAATAAAAAAGAGGCCGATTCAAGTACACAGGCAAACTCAATCCCAACCCCCCTCCAGAAATATTGCTTGAGACACGAATAATTTCCCGCATGGCAACTAGAGTTCCCAACATTGCAATGGAAAAATAGGGTCCTTTTAATTTTAACGTCGCCGATCCAATAAGGATAGCGAAAATGGCCGCTACAACACCTCCACCAATCATTGCTGGCCAGAAATTCCAATCTGATAGCAATGCCGGCCAATCTTCCCAACGTGAGGAACCCATCAACAAGGCTGTCCCAAATGCACCCAAGCCGAAGAATACCGCATGGCCGAAGTCGATATAGCCTGTGAATCCGCCTGTGAGATTCCAGTTACTCGCCAAAATGATCAAAGTAAACTACTATCGACTGGAAGTCGATAGCTTTGTATGTCGAATGAAAT
>CAZCPP010000386.1:0-4061 GCA_964500655.1 uncultured Anaerolineaceae bacterium
ACCAGTTCAGATCTTAATCCAATAAGGGGCTGCCTTTTGGGACAGCCCCTTTTTGGTATTTTTGCTATTGCAATTATGCATACAACAAATTAGAATTTTTTTCGTACAAATAAATAGATAACCAAATTTAAGGAGAATATCTTGCCAATCTGGCTTGAAACCACGATTAATATCCTCACCACCCTGACCATGTTGTTTGGCCTGTTCGGGTTGATCATCCCTATATTCCCAGGAAACGTGGTCATGTGGCTGGCCGCCCTGATTTATGGCCTGATCTTTGAGTTTGGCAAGCTGGGCGGGGTGATGTTCGCGATCATTACCGTATTGATGCTGGTAGCTGTCTCAGCTGATAACCTCCTGATGGGCGCTAAAGCGCGTGAAAAAGGCGCAGACTGGGGCTCGATCATCCTGGCATTGACCGCAGGCATTGTTGGTACCATGGTGCTACCACCGATCGGCGGTATCATCGCGGCGCCGCTGGTGCTGTACTTGATGGAAATGCAACGCCTAGGGGATTCGGACGAAGCTAAAAGAGTTGTCAAAGCCCTGCTCACAGGTTGGGGATTGGCCTTTATGGTGCGCTTCGGCATCGGAGTGGTGATGTTCTCGCTGTGGGGTATTTGGGCTTATCTGGCATAGATGCCCAAACTTCAACTTCTTTTTTCATGCTTTCTGGTCATTCTCCTTGCAAGTTGCCAGGCGACAGATGATTGGCCAGATGAGCCCGGCGTTTTCTATGAGGGCGATGTTGGGATCATCTTCGAGAATGGGGTGGAATGCCTGGGTGAAAACGCTCAACCTTTAGAAGGCGATAATATTTACGTCTCCCCTTCTGGCAACGACAAAAACAGCGGACTCTCCGCTGAAGATGCTCTTGGTACGTTAGCATACGCGATCTGCAACTTGGAGCCCGGCCAGACGCTTAACTTAATGCCAGGTACATATCATGAGTCGGTGATTCTGGGAGCATTTGGCGCCCCCGATCAACCCATTACAATTCAAGGTACCAACCTGAAAGACCAGGGACCAATCCTGGAAGGCGATTCAAAACGGACCATGGGGATTGCCCTGGTTGAAAGCACCAATTTCGTGGTCCAAAATCTGACCTTCCAGAACTACACTGACGAGGGACTGCAAATCCTGGAAAGCTCTCACATAACAATTCGGAATAACCGTTTTATCGATAATGGTCGCGCTTCTATCGATCCCGATGCCGACGAAGAAGGGTTTGGCTTAAACGTCGATGGTTGCAGCCACATCCTGATCGAGGGCAACCAAGCACTCGGTAATGGCCCCGGCGAGGAACGCTGGAAAGACTTTGTTTTGGGTACAGGTATCAACACCTATGAAATGACGGATTCCATCATCCGGGACAACTTCGTGAGTAACACCATCGGAGGTGGGGTTTTGGTTGAAGATGGAGATAACGTGCTGGTAGAAAATAACCGCATCGAGAATAACGAACTAGACGCTAATGGTGATTACTGGGATGGCGGCATTTGGGTGGATGGCAGCACAGGAGTCACATTGCGTGGGAATATTATTAGGGACAACCATGGTCCTGGCCTGAATCTAAGCGATGAAGACGTGCAATATCCTGACGCGTCTACCGACTATATTATCGAAAACAATATTATTACAGGGAACCTATTTGGCGTTTACGTCTGGAATTTTGGGAAGTGCCCTGCGCCAGATGATGCCGTACGCTTCCTAGATAATCAAATTGAAGACAATTTAGAACAAGACATTTGGTGTAACACCTGGGTTTGTGGTGAGGGGCAGCCCTGCGAGTAAATTCTAATCAGATATATCCACCATAACATCCGGAATCGCTTCAAGCACATCCCCGGCCAATACAGAGGCAGTTGAGCCCAAAGCTTCAGCGGCCACCAGCCCGGCCTGCGCATGGATCCAGGCTCCGGCCACCGCGGCATCATAAGCATCCACACCCTGTGCCATCAAACCAACGATGAGACCTGCCAGTACGTCTCCTGTACCAGCGCGTGCTAATGCCGGAGAGGCTACTGGGATCACAGTCGCTTCTTCGTCAGGTGAGGCAATAATTGTGAAAGCGCCCTTCAAAACCACCACATGCCCCCATTTTTTGGCAAATTTGGTAGCGTTTTTCATGCGTTCATTCTGAATTTCATCAGTGGATAAACCCGTCAGCAAGGCCATCTCACCGGGATGCGGAGTCAGCACCGCAGGTGCAGGCAGCGCTTTATGCCAGTCATCAATTTTTGCCAGCAGCTTCAATCCATCGGCGTCGATCACCATGGGAGGCATGTGTGTCCCAGCTTCCTCCTTGCCAGCTTCTTGCTCGGGTAAAAACCCGATTCGCCCGGCGGCTTTCTTGGGGGCAGATTCGCCCGTCAGCAAATCCTTCAAAAACTCACCAGTGGTATCTTCCACCCCAAAGCCGGGACCAACCAGCAGGGCCGTGGCGCGCTCGAGGTTTTCAGCCAGTTTTTTGGCGGCTTCATGGGCGATAAAACCACCCTCGTGCGGAAGAAGTGCCCAGGTAGCTTCCGAAAACTGACCGGCCAGGGTGCCATGCAGCATGGCTGGGACTGCCATGGTTACCAGGCCAGCACCGACGCGATAGGCTGCTTTCCCTGAGAGCGAAGCGGCACCGGTGTAATTTGCCGAACCGGCTGCGATCAAGGCAATTCCAAAGGTGCCTTTATGCGCCTCCAGCGGTCGCTCCGGCAGTAAGCCCGAAACCAGCAACGCTTCAGCTACTTCGGTTTTGACCTTCTCCAGGGCCGGCAAATCATCCGGTAGACCAATACCGACCACACTCAATTGTCCAACCAAAATAAATGCCGGCAGCTTCAACAAGCCCTGCTTAACGGCCGCCATCGTGACGGTCATATCCGCCGGGATGCACTCATCCGCAGCCTCGCCGCTGTCACTGTCCACACCCGAGGGGCAATCGACCGCGATCACGTAGGGCGGTTCATCCATTACGTCCAGCACGTCGTTGATGGCTATGAGCAACTTCGACACTTCTTCTTTTAGCGGTAGCTTGATGCCTGTCCCCAGCACGCCGTCCAGCAGCAAATCTGAGGTATCAATGAAGGACTTCAGAGAATTGTATTTCTTATCTTTTTCAGCGTAAAATATTTTCCCGCCCGCGGCTTCAAAGCGCTCCACGTACTGATCTGATTCGCGCTTGACTAAGTAGGCGTAACCCTTCCAGCCGTTCTTCACCAGGTGCTCCAGCGCCACCAATGTGTCACCGCCGTTATTGCCTGGCCCGACAATGCCTAGCGCTTCAAGCTCTTGTGCCCCGTCGAAGAATAACTCCAAAATAACATCCGCCAAGCCACGCCCAGCGTTTTCCATCATTAGATCGTATGATAAGCCGCTGGCATCGGCTTCTTTTTCAATCGCCAGCATCTCAGGGACAGTAACCAGTTTCATGCGAATTACCTCCGCGAATTTTGATCTGATTGTAACAAGAGTATGTAAGAGGAAGGTAGGAGAATTATCCGAATAATAATGTTAGGTAGCAAATATTTCCATAAAATTTTACCCCCACAAATTTTTCGCTATATCTCCCAATCCCAAAAACTCGAGTTTTTCCTTCGTCGGACGGCCGGTGCCCGGGTCCCAGCCGCGCGCGGCGTAGTAGGCCACCATCATCTCGTCAAAGGGGACAACATACCCCTCCGCACCGCCTTCGGCGTATGGCTCCAGTAGGGTTTTCGGCAATCTGTCATTTTCACGTCTCAATCCAAGGCGGATATTAATGGCGCGTTTCAGGTTCCAACCGCGCTCACCACAGCGCATCATAGCCTCCACATTCCAGTCCAAGCCGCAGGCGGCGTTGATCAAATCTGTCTGTTCACCCGGTGAAACGTTGGCGAAGATGCACATCACCAGCGAATTGAAGACCGTGCGCCAATCTTGGTGGCGGGCCACATTGGTAGCCTTCTCCGCTCCGGCATGTCGGGGCTGATGTTCAATGCCCAACTCTTCATTGGTATGCCCCCAATCGACGAAGAAGTAAACTACTATCGACTGGAAGTCGATAGCTTTGTATGTCGAATGAAATT
>CAZCPP010000387.1:0-4060 GCA_964500655.1 uncultured Anaerolineaceae bacterium
GTTCCTGTTCATTTTGGGAAGACTTTTGTCCGACCTTTTGTCCGATGCTAAGAAAATATTCAGAAAATAAAATTCTAACAAAAATAATTCCCCGCAAATGAAATTGGAATTGGTGAACTTGTTGTTTGTGACTGGAGATGAGTGGCAGGGGGGATGGGATCACAACTTGATTGAACTATTTAGTTTAGGTGAAACCTTATTTGTTCATTGTAAGAGAGATACGCTTAATAAAAAAAATTATCGAGCTAATATTCTCCGTAATCTACTGGCTCGCTCAACATCTGTTTGACTTCCAGGCGCTTATGCACCTTTGCGCCCAGCTTCCCCCAGTATTCTTCACGATCTTTCAGGCCATAGACCCACTCGTTCAGCCATGACTTGACGGTTTCCTGTGACGAGCTGACTTTGTCCCAAGCGAGATAGAATTCATTATCCCGGTCGTAGTATCCCTGAGCATAGGAGGGATGGCAGGCAAAGGGTACATGACAGACCGCGCTGGTGATAATTCCGGGGATCATTGTACGGTTTGGATCAGAGCGAATGACGGATTCATCTACGATTTCTTCAGCAGTCAGAATTACTTTGTTAGCGGCAAATGCAGCTTCTTTTTGCTCACCGATGATCCCCCAGAGATGGGCATTTCCATTTTCATCTGCTCGCTGAACATGCACAATGGCGATATCCGGATTGAGGGCTGGAACGACTATTACATCTTTTCCGCCGTAAGGGTCTGGAATGCGCTTGATAAGTGGATTGGCTTTCTCCAGATCCGTGACACCGACCTGGTTCATTGGTAAGAAAGGCAGGCCAGCAGCACCCGCACCCAGACGGGTGATCATACCAAAGTGAGAATATTCTTCCCATTCCAATTCGCCACGTTCCACGGCACCCCGCACGATTCGCAAAGATCCGACGCCCGGATTGCCCATGTACGACCAGATCACCTTGCGAGCACAGCCGGCTGCTACCATTTGATCGTAGATAAGGTCTGGGGTGGCTCGAGCAAGTGTCAGATCTTTTTTCTGTTGGCGGATGATCTCATGCCCTGCAGCGAATGGGATCAGGTGGGTGAATCCCGATGCGTAAACGGTATCGCCATCTTGCACAAACTTTGAGATTGCATCTGAAAGAGTTAGAAGTTTAGTCATATTATTGTTTTGCCTTTTTGACTTTTTCTTCCTTGCGATTCTTTGCGTTCTCACGCAGTTTTCGAATCAAACTAAAACGTCCTGCAGGTGGTGGAGGGGCGGCACGGCGACGGAGACCATAACCAATGGCCATTAATAGCATGCCTACAAACAGCCAATCGAAATCAGGTTGATTTGCGAAGTCGGATGCCAGAAAAAAGATCAACGAAAACAGCCCTAAAAGTAATAAGAATGTGCCCACGCGGGGAGCAATTTCCTTCTGATTGATTTCTTTTTTTTCACCCATTAGAATTAGCCTTTCTGGCAGAAAAGAATGTGTGCCGGAATGGATAAAATACCGGCTCACCCGGCATTAATGCATTTAATTCTTGTCTAATTGCATCTGTGAACGCTTCTTTTTTATCATTTATCCTCTCGAAATAAGGGACTAGTGCTGTTCCAGAGATCCATTCGACTATGGCATCAACGTTTTCCAGGACGTGTGGATATACTTCTTCGAAAACCAGAATTTCCTGTGCTTCTATCCGGAATAACAAACCTGCATACGCTTCGATCGACATTACGGGTGCCTGACGAGTCCAACCCTTTAACTGACTGACAAAGGGTTCCCTACTTGCAACCTCGATGATTAACTGGTGCGTAATTGAGTTATGGTTAGTGGGTACCTGCACGACTATTTGTCCGCCTAGGTTTAGACAATTGAAAAGATGCGGTATTAGTTTTTCGTGATTTTCCGACCAATGCAAGGCAGCATTCGAAAAGATCAAATCCCATTGACCATCTAATTCTGCCTGGTTTCCCTCCTCAAACCGCAGATCTGGGCGTGCAATTCCTCGCGATCTTTCCAGCATTTGTGGTGACGTGTCCAACCCAAGGACCTCGCTGTCTGGCAGGGTATCCGCCAGGTGGCGGGTCAGCTCTCCCGTTCCGCAGCCTAAATCCACTACTCGCATATTTGGACGCACTTCTACTAACTTCAGCAAGTCATGAAAGGGCGCACTGCGTTGGGTTTGAAATTGATGGTATTTATCCGGATTCCAGAGCATGGGCATATTTTACCCTTGAATCAAAAAGCCCCTTCCAATTACTGAAAGGGGCTAAATTCTAGGAGCGCAGACTTCAGTCTACAACACATAGCGGATTGAATTCAACTCTTCATTTTTGATTATCTTATTGTTGTATGGATCTGCTCGTGCATATACAGATGCAGATAATAGAGTCCGCCTGCATTCTTTCCGCTCGAACCAGAACCTTTCCAGCCGCCAAAAGGTTGGAAGCCAGGCCAGGCGCCGGTGGTCGCACCCTGTGGGCGGTTAGCGTATGTCACACCAGCTTCGATCTTATCGAAGAACCACTCCACCTCGTCATCGGAGCCGTAAAAGCCAGCCGTCAGACCATAATTGACATTGTTCGCAATGTTCATGGCTTCATCCAAATCCTTGACTTTTCCAATGGTGGTGATAGGCAGGAACATTTCATGTTGCCAAATGCGGTGATCAAAGGGTAGGTCGGTAACAAAGGTCGGTTCGCAAAAGAAACCTTTATCGAAGAGCTCCCCGGTTTTCACTTTACCGCCGGTCAGGAATTTGCCTCCACCTTGATCGATCTCTTCGGCGAAGTTCTTGAAATCGTTGTAAGATGACTGGTTGATGACCGGGCCCAGGTAGACATCCTGATCACAAGGGTCTCCAATGACGATTTTATCGGTCAACTCTTTCAGGCTGGCAACCAGTTCATCATAGATGGGTTCTTCAACGAGAACACGTGAAGCGGCTGAACATTTTTGTCCTTGCAAACCAAACGCTGAACGGATAATACCGGTCGCGGCGCGTTCGAGATCTGCGTTCTTGGAGACGATAGCCGGGTTTTTGCCGCCTAATTCCAGAATTATCGGGCGGACGTAATCTCGATTGGCGAAGTTACGGTATAGATTCATGCCAACGTCGAACGATCCGGTAAATGTGGCCCCATCGATATCCGGGTTGTCGACCAGCGCTTGACCAAGCGTGCGGCCGGGACCGGTGACGAAGTTGAAGACGCCATCTGGAATACCCGCATCACGCAGGCATTCAGCGAACAAACGCACGATCCAGGCTGTATCTGTCGCCGGTTTGATAACGATGGTATTGCCTGCCACCAGGGCCGCGCCGGCCGGGCCGCCCGTGAGCGCGAAGGGGAAGTTGAATGGCGAAACAACCAGCCAAACGCCGTATGGCCGCAAAACAGAGACGTTGGAAGCTTCGTAACCCACCAATGGATCTTTCCCCATCTCTTTGATGAAGCCGCCATTCTCTTCCATCATCTGAGCGGAGTAGGCCATCAGATCGGCGGTTTCCTGCACATCACCAAGGGCTTCCATACGATTCTTGCCGACTTCAAGCGTCATCGCGGCGCCGAGGTTGAAAATGCGTTCTTCAATAAGGGAAGCAGCCCTACGGACCAGTTTGACGCGTTCACCCCAGGGTGTGCGACTCCATTTTGGGAAGGCTGCTCGGGCTGCAGCCACAGCCTGATCCGCATGGGAGGCGTCCCCTTTTTGAATGACCGCCAGCACCCAGTCGGTATTGATGGGGGAGTGGTCTTCAAATTTTTCGTCGGCGAACACATCTTTACCATTGATCAGCATGCCATATTCCGCCCCCAGATTTTTCTTGAGATGTTCCACGGCTTTTTCAAAACCCGTGTGCAGCTCGTCCGGTGGGTTGAACATAGTCGCGTAAGTGAGTTTAAAATCGGCCATTAAAATCTCCTAAAGAAACAATTGAGTACCCTAGTTGGATGGGTTTGTGCCCTTGTTTCTTTCGGAGTAAATTCCTGCTTTCAAGATCAGTATTGTGCATCTAATGTTACAAGTCAAAATGGCATTGGTGCATGAAAGGCTAGACAAAAGTGGCGTGACTGAGTAAATTTGG
>CAZCPP010000388.1:0-4057 GCA_964500655.1 uncultured Anaerolineaceae bacterium
CGTTACCTTGCGTACCATGATGGAAATACTTCGCCATCATGAGCATGGAGATGCCCCCAGCAACAATATCACGCATGTAGATGTCTGCATGCATGCCGGATTTGGCCCTATTCGGAGCGGTCAGGCCACTGCCTCGATGGTTGTTTTTCTGGATGAAGAAAGACCAACAGTTTTTGCTACAGGGACATCTGCCCCCTGTACGAGCATTTTCAAACCGCTATGGGTAGATGCGCCTCTTCCCGACCTCGGACCTGCCTCCACGGCCTCATATGAACCAGCTTCTCTGTTTTGGTCTCATGAGCGACTGCATCGGACAATACTGTTCAACTTTCCGGACCGAATACGTGCCTGCGCACCTGAGCGGGATGCACTTGAAGATAAATTTATTCAAGGTGCACTTGCAGTGGCAAATGCGTCAGTAAAAGACCGTGCTGAGTTTACCGTTGATTGTTTCCGCCAGGCGTCCGCTGCAGAAGTAGATTGGTTGGAGCGTGTGCGAAATGTTCCTACAACTTGGTCACTTGGCAGGTTGTTGAATGACATCGCCTGGAAGAAATTTAACCAAGAAGCAAACATCCCACTATCGTTGGAGTGAATGATACAATTGTGTTGAGGAATCGATGAGCCCTGATCCAACATGGGATGAACAAGATCCTACTTCTAATGAAAGCGTAAAAAATGGGGGCATGCTAAATCGATTCTTTGGGGCCTTGTTTGCAGCTTCCCAACCCACCTACGAAGTGCTTCCTGACATCTCTCATTGGACTGGCGTTGTAAACATGGATGTGATGGCCACCAAAACGGATGCAGTCATCATAAAGTGCCTAGACGGTAAAGTTCAAAGCAGATACTTCGTTGAGAATTATACAGCTGCGAAAGCAAAGGGCATAAAAGTTTCAGCTTATCAATGGTTATATCCAAGCAATCGGGTCAGTGTTCGCCAACAGGCTCAGACATTGACCAGCTTGCTCGCACAGTACCCACTGGATTTTGGCCCATTTATCGATTTCGAATGGACCAGATATGCCGGACAGCCAGCAAACCCGGTCGCATCTGATCTATACGGGATGTTGGAATACTACAACGAAATGAACGGCAAATACCCTGGCATTTACACGGCCAAGGGATACTGGGATCAATATGGTAACAGGGAGTCATATTGGAAAGATAAGATTTTATGGGTCGCAAATTATGGCGTTTCTTCCCCTGCCGTGCCGGCCCCATGGACAGGCTGGACGATTTGGCAATACACGGCCAACGGTCCGGCGGGAGATTATGGAGTAGATCCAGATTTTCAAAAAGGAATTGATTTAAATCGTTTTAACGGTACACGGCAAGAATATTTGGCTTTCATCAGCGCAGATAATGGCGGCCCCGTTTTCCCCCCGGATGAAACAGTCCAGTTGTTTGAAGGTGCTGTGCTGCACAAGATCAGGCGTTTTAGGGCTAATTGTTTTGTTCTGGTTCTGGATTTGAATACAACTGATTTGGAGACCATCGTTACCCCTCCTGATGTTGATGAGAAACACATACCCCGCACTGTAAGCGAGTTTGCCGATCAATTCCATGCTCGCGTAGCAGTAAATGGCGATGGATTCAATTATGACGGTGATTTGGTCAAGGTTATTTCCGTCAATGCGTCCTCTGGATTTGTCCATGGGCAACAGCTTGAGAATCGCCCGGTGATGAATATCTCCAAAGAAAAAGTGATCTCATTTTTTTGGCAAAACCTGCAAAATGAGAATCTTTGGAATGCAGTCTCAGGAGATCGATTTATTCT
This sequence comes from uncultured Anaerolineaceae bacterium, assembly GCA_964500655.1. Taxonomy (GTDB): domain Bacteria; phylum Chloroflexota; class Anaerolineae; order Anaerolineales; family Villigracilaceae; genus JAABUE01. The sequence continues at coordinate 1,781 of CAZCPP010000388.1, forward strand.
TGAAAATGGTGTCTACAATTCAAATATCACAGATACTGCTTTAGAACCTAGAACAGCAGCCGGAAAGACCACAACTGGCAATTTGGTTCTTGTAGTTGCCGATGGGAGACGTCAGGGCATGACCGAAGGCCTGACTTTCCCCCAACTAGCATCAGTGTTGCAAGAATATGGAGCCGTCACAGCGATTAACCTAGATGGTGGCGGTTCATCTACGTTGTATGCTGATAACAAAGTTCAAAATATTCCCATTGAGGATGATGTTCCCGGGAAAGAGCGAGCAGTCGCTAATCACTTGGGATTTAGATTTAAAGGAGATGTTCCTATGCCCCCCGAAGCAAAATACTCCTGCGAAATAGTTAATTATTTTGATAAAAAACTATCTGTGCGCAAAGATCATGCTACTTCTTCTCAAACACTCTATTATTTGGAGCCAGGGAAAAAATTCACTGGTTATGAATTGTTTGTGGAAGAGCCAAACAGAAAAGTATGGATGAAAACTATCGATGGTTGGGTGACAGTCCTTTGGCCCAATAGTGAGCAAGCTTCATCTGGTGTTGGAACCACCGAGCGTGTCAAATACACAGAGATTGACCCAGGTGAACCGCCACCTCCTTCTGGAAAAGTTGTCAGTGTGCTGATAACTTATGACGATGGTAGTACACAAGAGTTTGTTCCAACTTCAGGGTGAGGATGTAGCTTTATACCTGCTTTTAAGGTGATGAAACATAGCCCCTGAGCATTTGGGCTATGTTTTATTTAAACAGCATTATTAATCGGTTTGTCATCGGAATGGAGAGAAGGCTACGATGAAAGAGAAAACATTAAATGAAGTACTTATTGATTTGCGGATATCACTGGAAAATGATGACTTGACTGGGGCTATTAAACTGATCGAGTCTTTACGTCCCGCCGATCAAGCTGATTTGGTGGAAGAATTAGATGCACCGGATCAGGTTGCGTTGCTTACTGGTTTGAGTCCCGTGGATTCAGCCGATGTGCTGGAGGAAATGGAAGATGAAGATGCAGCCGAAGTAGCTGGTTTACTTCCGTCTGAGCAGTTGGCAGATATTCTGGATGAAATGGAGAGCGATGAGGCAGCTGATGTTCTAGGCGATTTACCGAGTGACAAAGCCACTGAAGCACTGCGTGAGATGGATGAGCCACATGGCGTCATTCCCTTGCTGCGTTACCCTGATGATACTGCCGGTGGACTCATGACTCGCGCGGTGATCACCTTGCGTTTGGATTGGACCGCCGAGCAGGCCCTGACTGAAATTAGACATGTCGGGCCGGGTTCTGATAGTACCTATTATCTTTTCATTGTGGATGAGGATGATTGTTTGCTGGGCGTTATCGGTCTGCGAGACCTGGTATCTGCTCCCGTTAAGATGCCCATTTCCGAGCGAATGGCTTCGGATGTTGTCTCCGTATTGGTGACTACCGATCAGGAGGAATGTGCGCGAATTCTCTCACGTTATGGCTTTATGGCATTACCTGTTGTGGATGAAATCGGACGTTTTCTTGGGGTAATCACTGCCGATGACCTAATTGAAGTTGCCGAAGATGAAGCCACCGAAGACATGTACCGAATGGTGGGTATCACAGGCGAGGAAAGAGTTTTTGGTTCTGTAGGCATGTCGGTGCTCAAACGGTTACCTTGGTTGGCAATCAACATGTTGACATTATTTATTGCTATTACGGTGGTGGATGCATTTGAGACGGTAATTGCTGGAATGGTAGCGTTGGCTATATTCTTACCGTTAGTTTCTGGGGAAGGGGGTAACGCTGGCAGTCAAACTGCAACAATCATTGTGCGGGGTATCGCTTTGGGTGAGGTGTCACCCGCTGATGTGGCGCGTGCCTTAGTGAAAGAGCTGCGTGTAGCTTTGATCAATGGCGCATTTATTGGATTAGGCACTGCTGCTGTTGCCTTTTTATGGAAAAAGGATTGGAGAATAGCTGCAGGGATCTTTCTGGCGATGATCCTAAATTTTTTAATGGCAGCTGCCACAGGCGTTTTGATCCCATTGGGTTTGAAGAAAATGAATGTAGATCCCGCCCTGGCTTCAGCTGCTTTCGTTACTGGTTTTACTGATACGTTTGGATTCTTATTCTTCCTGGGGATTGTTGCCTTGTTGATATAGTCATTCTTAGATTATTTTTTGTGCATACCCTAAATAATTCAGTGATAGATCGGGATCATGTTTTAATTCCAATCTGTGTCCTAGTAGCTTAGCAAACATCAATTGTTGGATAGAGGCTATGCAATTTAATGCG